>DASVOL010000775.1:0-2354 GCA_036383375.1 Bradyrhizobium sp.
GATCTTCTCCAACATCCTGCAGGCGATCCACCGCCCGGTCACCGACAGCAAGACCTTCCTGATCAGCCCGAATGCCGGCCCCTCCAGCTACGCCGGCAAGGAGTGCAACCCGTTCTTCTACGTGACGTCGTACCAGAACGACCAGGTGCACGAGGTCCTCGGCAAGGTGGCGCAGGACCGCGGCTACAAGCGCGTCTATCTGCTGGTGCCGAACTATCAGGCCGGCCGCGATTCCGTCGCCGGCTTCAAGCTCGACTACAAGGGCGAGATCGTCGAGGAATCCTACACGCCGCTGAACACGCTGGATTTCCAGCCTGAGCTCTCCAAGATCGCCTCGCTGAAGCCGGACGCGCTGTTCACCTTCATGCCGGGCGGCATGGGCGTGAACCTTGTGAAGCAGTACAAACAGGCCGGCGCGACCGTGCCGGTGCTCTCCGCCTTCACCGTCGACGAATCCACCCTGCCCGCGCAGCAGGATGCCGCCGTCGGCATGTTCGGCGGCGCGAACTGGGCGCCCGATCTCGACAATCCCCAAAGCAAGAAATTCGTCGCGGCCTATGAGGCAGCCTACAAGGGCGTGCCCGGCACCTATGCGATGCAGGCCTATGACGCGGCGCTGTTGATCGACAGCGCGGTCAAGGCGGTCAAGGGCGACCTCTCCAACAAGGACGCTGTTGCTGCGGCGCTGAAGAAAGCCGATTTCACCTCGCTGCGCGGTAACTTCAAGTTCAACAACAACGGCTATCCGATCCAGGATTTCTACCTCACCAAGGTCGCGAAGCGGCCGGACGGCAAATTCCAGACCGAGATCGTCGAGAAGGTGTTTTCGAATTATGGCGACCGCTACGCCAAAGACTGCGCGTCGAAGTAAGGATCAGGAGGAAACATGACGATGAAAGAAGAGATCGCCGGCATCACCCGCGCCAATGAAGGCATGCAAGGGATTTCCTGGAGCATCCTTGGCCAGACCTACGTGCCGAAGAGCCGCACCGAGCATTCCTTCTCCTGGCACGCCACCTTCCCGCCGGGCACCTTCGTCCCGCCGCACATCCATCCCGACCAGGACGAGTATCTCTATATCCTCGAGGGCAAGCTCGACTTCATGCTCGACGGCGCCGATGAATCGGCCACATCAGGTGATCTGGTGCGCCTGCCGGCGGGCAAGCCGCACGGCATCTTCAACAAGTCGCAGCAATTGGCCAAGACGTTGTTCTGGGTGTCGCCAACGCGCAGGCTGTATGACCTGTTCTGGGCGATCCACAACATGAAGGAACAGAACCCGGACGACGTGGTGCGGCTCGCCGCCGAGCACAACATCCACTTCCTGCCGCCGCCCCCGGCTTAAACGCGCAGCCCTCAATCCCGTCATCCTGAGGAGCGGCCACTTGGCCGCGTCTCGAAGGATGCACGGCCCGGCTGGTGGCCGTCGACCCTTCGAGACGCCGCTTCGCGGCTCCTCAGGGTGACGGATCGAATATCGCCTCCTACTGCCGCGCCACCACGCGCGCGGCGAAGCCGGCCTTCGCCGCATAGCCGCGCACAATCGCCTCGCGCGCCTCGTAGTTGAGAATGGTGTCGACGTCGGTAAAGCCTTGCGGCGCGAGTTGCTCGACGGCGTCGATCACGCCCTCCGGCCCGCCGCGGCGGTTGGAGGCGACGATATCGGCGGTCATCGGCAGCCGCTGCCGTTCATAGGCCGCCAGCGCCTGGCGCGGATGTTCGGCCCGCGCCAGCATGTCGGCGAGGCACCGCGCATCGAGAATCGCCTGCGACGCACCGTTCGAGCCGACCGGGTACATCGGATGAGCGGCATCGCCGAGCAGCGTGACGCGGCCGCTCGACCAATAGGGCAGCGGATCGCGGTCGCAGCACGGATACTCCCAGAATTCCGGCGTCGCGTTGATCAGACCGGCGAAGTCGACCTGCGGGATCGTGAAACCCGTGACATAGGGCATCATCTCGTCGCGCCGGCCGAGATTGGACCAGCCCTCGCGCCGCGGCGGCGGCAAGGAGCCGTCGCCGATCCGCACCAGCACCGCCCAATTGGTGAGGCGGCTTGCCGGGCTCGAACCGGGTGCGATCGGGTAGATCACGGCCTTGGCGTTCAGCCCACCGGCGATGATCATCGAGCGACCGGTCAGGAAGGCCGGCCAATCGGTGGCGCCGCGCCACAGCATCAGTCCGTTCCAGCACGGACCGCCCTCGTCCGGAAACAGCGTCTGCCGCACCTTGGAGTGAATGCCGTCGGCACCGATCAGGATGTCGCCGCGCGCAGTGTGGACGTGGCTGCCGCTGCGATCGAAGAAGTAGGCGGACACGCCGCCCTCGTCCTGGGTGAAGGAGCCGAGCCGGCA
>DASVOL010000776.1:0-2319 GCA_036383375.1 Bradyrhizobium sp.
AGACTATTCGCGAACACCAATCCCGCCGATAACAGCGACCTGGTCGGACGCTTCCAGGAATCGACCGCCGCCGATGCGCAAGCGGCCGTCGATGCCGCCGCCACCGCGTTCGAAGGCTGGCGGCGGACACCGATCACGAAGCGCGCCGCCATCCTGAACCGGGCCGCCGATCATCTCGAGGCCCGCGCCGATCACATTGCGCGGGAGATGACGCGCGAAATGAGCAAATCGCTCGGCCTCGCCCGCGACGAGGTGCTGCGTTCGGCCCAGACCCTGCGATTCTATGCCGTCGAGGGACAGTCGCTCACCGGCGAGGTGTTTCCAAACGACGATGCGGACATGACGGTCTACACGTTGCGCGAGCCGCTCGGCGTGGTGTCGGTGATCACGCCGTGGAATTTTCCGATCTCCATCCCGGCGCGCAAGATCGCGCCGGCCCTCGTCACCGGCAATACAGTGGTGTTCAAGCCATCGTCCGATGCGCCGCTCAGCGGCTATCGCCTGGCGGAGGCGCTGATTGCGGCGGGCCTGCCGAACGGCGCGCTCAACTTCATCACCGGTAAGGCCGGCGAGATCGGGCCTGCGATCACCGAGCCGCCGGTCATTCGCGCGATTTCCTTCACCGGGTCGACCTCCGCCGGCGAACAGATCTGCCGCGCGGTCAGCTTCACGACCCGCACGCAGATGGAGCTCGGCGGCAAGAACCCGCTGATCGTCATGGACGACGCCGACCTCGACCTGGCGGTCGATCTGACCGTCAAAGGCGGCCTGTCGCTGGCCGGCCAGGCCTGTACCGGCACCAGCCGAGTCCTGGTCATGAAGCAGGTGCGCGCCGAGTTCACCGCGAAGCTGCTCGCCAAGGTGAAGGCGATCAAGATCGGCAGCGGCCTCACCAGCGGAATGGAGATGGGACCGCTCGCCACGGCGAGGCAGCTCGAAACCGTGCTGCGCTACGTCGCAATCGGAAAGAAGGAAGCGACGCACCTCCATGGCGGCGACCGGCTCACCGGCGCCGCCTATGACGGCGGCTACTTCGTCTCACCCGCGATCTTCACCGACGTGACCCAGGACATGACGATCGCACGCGAGGAGATCTTCGGCCCGGTCATCGCGATCATCGAGGTCGACAGCTACACTGATGCGATCGCCACGGCCAATGCCAGCGAATATGGATTGTCGGCCGCGATCGTGACGCGCAACCCGCGCGCGATGCATGATTTCGCGAGTGACATCCAGTCCGGCACGGTGAAGATCAACCGCACCACCACCGGCAATCTGATCAACGCACCATTCGGCGGATTGAAGCGGTCGAGCACCTCGACCTTCCGCGAGTCCGGCCGCACCGGTCTCGAATTCTACACCCAGATCAAGACGGTCTACCGCGGCATTTGAGCTGCGGTCGACCGCCCACTCCAATCCCGGAAGATCGCGATGAGACAGTCATTCAAACTCGAACTTGCCGAAGCCCGCCACATGATCGCGGCCGCGATCCGTAAATCCGCCGAGATCGGCGTTGCGGAGACGGTCTGCGTGACCGACGACGGCGGCTATCCGCTGGCGCTGGAGCGGATGGATGGCGCACGGATCACCGGCCCGCAGATCGCCTGGAACAAGGCATTCACGGCGGCCGGACACAAGCGCTCCACCCATTTGTTCAACCAGGTGCCGAACGGACCCGCCCTGCCCGGCAACGAGGCCTTCGGCATCCAGTGGAGTTTCGATGGAAAATTTGCCGTGTTCGTCGGCGGCTTTCCGATCGTCGTCGACAACGAGGTTGTCGGCGGCATCGGGTTGAGCGGCGGCAATGGCGAGCAGGACACCCAATGTGGCATCGCAGCCCTGCAGGCCCTGCAGGAGTTGCTGCACGGTCATCGCGTGCTGGTCGCGGCCGACATCAAGAAGTGACTGATGTCGCCGGCAACGACTGATGTTTCGTACCGAGACCGTCTAGCAGATGCCCGACGAGCATATTGAGCTCGTCGGCGCTGCCGGCGGCACCGAAGACGTAACGGTCGGGCCGCACGATCACAGCCGCAGCGCCATGTTGCTGCATCCAGTCGGCGAACAGCCCGTCGCGCTCGACCACGCTCAGAATGCCGTTGGCACCGGTGCTTTCACCCGAGGTCGTGATGACGACACGTTCGCCGGCGAGATGCTGCCAGGCGGCGCGGGACACGTCCGACGGACAGCACTGGATGAGCAGCGGGACGTGGGCGCTCTACATGAGCGCCGACCGCATGTACTCCTCCAAGCAGCAGCCGTTCCTGGTCGCGGAGACCAACGCCGGTACCATCAGCGTCCCGTGGGACAACCGGCCCG
>DASVOL010000777.1:0-3607 GCA_036383375.1 Bradyrhizobium sp.
TGGAGATCGCCCGCGCCATGGTCGGCCGTCCACGGCTGATCATGATGGACGAACCGGGCGCGGGCCTCGCCCAGCATGAGAGCGAGCATCTGCGCGATGTCATCAGACAGCTCCACGGTCATTGCGGGGCGCAGGTGCTGCTGGTCGACCACGACGTCGACCTGATCTCGGCGACCTGCACAGCAACGCTGGTGCTCGATTTCGGCTCCGCGATCGCCTATGGGGCGACGGCAAGCGTGCTGGCCGAGCCGAAGGTGCGTGCGGCCTATCTCGGTGTTCTGGAGGATGCGACGTGAGCACAGGCCTTGTAGTGCAGGGCCTCGATCTCGCCCGCAGCGGCAAGGCCGTCCTGCACGGCGTCGATCTGTCGCTCGCGCCCGGACGGATCACCGCGCTGCTGGGCGCCAACGGCGCCGGCAAGAGCAGTCTTGTGCTGGCGATTGCCGGCGCGCTTCCGGCGACCGCCGGCGCGATCACCCTCGATGGCCGCTCGATCAGGGGCTTGCGGCCGGAGGCCATTCGCGCCGGCGGGCTGGCCGCGGTCCCTGAGGGACACCAGGTTCTGAACGAGCTGAGCGTCGAGGACAATCTCAAGGTCGCCGGCAGCCATTTGTCGCGCGCCGAAATGAGATCGGCGATCGATGTTGCACTCGGCACCTTTCCCGAATTGCGTGAACGCCTTCAGGCGAGGTCAGGCAATCTGTCCGGAGGACAGCAGCAGATGGTGGCGCTCGCGCAGGCGATCATTGCCAAGCCACGCTATCTGCTCGCCGACGAGCTGTCGTTCGGTCTCGCCCCCGTTGTCGTTGCCCGCCTGGTGCCGGTATTGCAGGAGCTGGCGGCGCAAGGGGTCGGCGTGCTGCTGATCGAGCAGTTCACGCACATTGCCCTCAAGATCGCCCATGCGGTCTATGTGATGGAACGCGGCAGGATCTGCTTTTCCGGTGAGCCGCGGCAATTGATCGACAATCCCGCCATCCTGCACAGCGCCTATCTCGCATGAGCAAGCCGTCGCGGCGCGACCGCCGGTCGCGGCGCCGTGCCCGCTCTCCGCGCCGGAAAGGCGTTGACACGGCAAGAGAGGTGCTTAACATGTTATCAAAAGCGCCGCCCGACGGCGTTTCCCAGGGAGGAGCGCATGCAGCTCCAGGAGTTTAGCAGCTGGACTCCCGAAGTCTGGGGACAGCCGCCTTTGGAGGAATGGAGAGACAAGCTCCGCTCCGTGTGCGGACGGTTCAATCCGTTCGGCCAGGAGGAGCGCGGCTTCGTCAATGGCGGCGTGGTGCTGCGCGATGCCGCGGGCATGGAGATCGTCCAGGTCGCAACCGACGTCGACGTGGTTCGCCGCGCCGAGCGCGACATTCGCCAGGACTATGGCGAGCACTTCTTCCTGCTGGTTCAGTTGCAGGGGGTGTGCGGGGTCGAGCAGCAGGGGCACCAGAGCATCATCTCGCCCGGCGACTGCATCCTGGTCGATTCCTCGCTGCCATCGAACTTCTTCTTCAACGGCCAGTTCAGCAATCATTTGTCGGTGCATCTGCCGCGGCAATTGCTGCTGTCGGAGAAGCCGAACGACTTCGAGGTGTCACGGCGGCTCGGCGCCGAGGACCCGATGTCGACCATGCTGCGGGCATTGGTTGCGAAGATGTTGCAGCTGCCGTCGAGCCACAAGCGGTCCGGCGAATTGCGGCAATTGCTGCTGCAGGCGACCCGGCAGGCGTTCGCCGCGGATTCGCCGGACGCCCCGCTGTGTCCGAAGGAGCGGGCGTCCGGCCGGCTCGAATTCGCGCGGGCCCTGGTGGATCGTCATCTCACGGCGGAGTGGCTGACCGCGCAATGGCTCGCCAATCGCCTCGGCGTCTCGATGCGCACCTTGCAGGAGGATTTCAGCGCGGTCGGAACCACGGTCACGAGCTTCATCCGGGACCGCAGGCTGCGTCTGGCCAAGGATCGCCTGCTGGAACGGCAGCGCGGCTCTGACGGCGGCACCATCGCCGAGATCGCCTATTCGTCCGGCTTCAACGATATTTCCTATTTCAACCGCTGCTTCAAGCGGGCGTTCGACTGCTCGCCGACCGACGTCACGCGCCGATAGCCTGCTGCGCTCCCGTCCAAGCGAAACCGCGCTCCTTTCCAAGACATTGGCCGTGCGATGGCTTTTGCTGAAGCCAGTCGTTGTCGCGAGGAGAAGATTGCATGCAGCGCTGGAGCTTGCTTATCGACGGGCGCCGGATCGAAACCGATCGTTTCCAGGACGTCCTCAACCCGTCGAACGGCGCCGTCGTCGGCGGAATGCCGCTCGCGGCTGCGTCCGATCTCGATGCCGCGGTTGCGGCCGCCTCCAAGGCGTTTGAAACCTGGAAGGACCGGCCCGATGCCGAGCGTGCCGACGCCTGTCGCGCGATCGCCGATACGATCGAGCAGCATGCCGAGGAGCTCGCACGGCTCCTGACGCTCGAGCAGGGCAAGCCGCTGAACGGGCTCGGGTCGCGCTTCGAGATCGGCGGCGCCGTGGCCTGGACCCGCCATACCAGCGGTTTGTCGCTGCCGGTGGAGGTTCTGCAAGACGGTGCCGAAGGACGGGTCGAGTTGCATCGCAAGCCGATCGGCGTCGTCGGCTCGATCACGCCGTGGAATTGGCCGGTCATGATCGCGTGCTGGCATATCATCCCGGCGATCCGCGCCGGCAACACCGTGGTCATCAAGCCGTCGCCATTGACGCCGCTGAGCACGATCCGTCTGGTCGAACTCATCAACGACACGCTGCCGCCGGGCGTGGTGAATGTCGTCACCGGCGACAACGAGATCGGCAGCCTGATGTCGGCACATCCTGGAATCGGCAAGGTGACCTTCACGGGATCGACCGCGACCGGCCGCAAGATCATGCAGAAAGCGGCGGGCAGCCTGAAGCGCCTGACGCTCGAGCTCGGTGGCAACGACGCCGGGATCGTGCTGCCGGATGCCGACCCGAAGACAATCGTCGAGGGTCTGTTCTGGGGCGCATTCATCAACGGCGGGCAAACCTGCGCGGCGCTGAAGCGGCTCTATGTCCACGACAGTCTCTATGATGAACTGTGCCGCGAGCTCGCGGCCTATGCGAAGCAGATCGTGGTCGGCGACGGTCTCTCCGAGACCTCGACACTTGGCCCGGTGCAGAACCGCCGGCAGTTCGAGATCGTCTCGGCCTTCGTCGACGAGGCGCGCAAGAAAGGCGGTCGCGTGCTGGTCGGCGGCGATCCGTCCGACGGCCCCGGTTACTTCTATCCCGTGACGCTGGTTGCCGATGTCGATCACGGCTGCAGGCTGGTGGACGAGGAGCAGTTCGGCCCGGCTCTGCCGATCATCCGTTATTCCGACGTCGAGGACGCGATTGCCAAGGCCAATGCGAGCGCGATGGGGCTCGGCGGCTCGGTCTGGGGGACCGACCTCGCACGAGCGAAGGCGGTCGCGCAACGCATCGAATCCGGATCGGTCTGGATCAACAAGCACGGCGCCATTCAGCCGAACGCGCCGTTCGGCGGCGTGAAGCAGTCAGGCTTCGGCGTGGAGTTCGGGGTCGACGGGCTGAAGGAGTTCACCACGGTCCAGACCGTGTTTGTCTAACCGG
>DASVOL010000778.1:0-11466 GCA_036383375.1 Bradyrhizobium sp.
GTTGCGGCTGTCCGATGGCAGCCGTGAGGACAACCCGGTCAACCTCGATCCCCGCATGGCCAAGCTCGCCGGCGGCGTCCATCGCCTCGACGGACAGCTCATGGTCGTCCTCGATATCGATCGCGTGCTCGAACTGGTGCCAAAGACAGCAGCTGCAGCGTAACGCTCCGCCGCGGAGACGGCGGACTCTACAAGGAGGCCAACCTATGAAGACATGTCTTGTCGTCGACGATTCCGGTGTGGTGCGAAAGATCGCACGCCGCATCCTCGAAGGAATGGAATTCACCGTCATCGAAGCCGAGGACGGTGCGGTCGCGCTCGAAGCCTGCAAGCAGGCGCTGCCGGACGCGGTGCTGCTCGACTGGAACATGCCGGTCATGGACGGCTTCGAATTCCTCGTGCAGCTCCGCCGCATGCCTGGCGGCGATGTGCCGAAAGTTGTGTTCTGCACCACCGAGAACGGCATCGACCACATCTCGCGGGCGCTGCATGCCGGCGCCAACGAGTACATCATGAAGCCGTTCGACAAGGACATCGTGATCGCGAAATTCCAGGAAGTGGGTCTGCTGGCGCTCGATACGCCGGCCGAAGCCTAATACCCAGTTTCACCCTTTGCCTTTGCGAGGCTCCCGTGACGCCCCCCGACTACGAGTATCTGCGTAAGCTCCTGAAGGACCATTCCGGTCTCGATCTGTCCGCGGACAAGCAATATCTGATCGAGAGCCGCCTGCTGCCGCTGGCGCGCAAATGCGGCCTGTCCGGTATCCCCGACCTGATCACCAAGATCAGGGCCGGCTCGTCCACGCACACTGTCCAGGTGGTCGAGGCGATGACCACCAACGAGACGTTTTTCTTCCGCGACAAGGTGCCGTTCGACCATTTCCGCGACACCATCATGCCCGAGGTTCTGAAAGCGCGTGCCGCGCGCCGCAGCGTCCGGATCTGGTGCGCCGCCGGCTCGACCGGCCAGGAGCCCTATTCGCTGGCGATGTGCCTCAAGGAGATGGGCGCGGCGCTTGCGGGATGGCGGGTCGAGATCACAGCGACCGATCTGTCGCAGGAGGTGCTGGAGAAGTCGAAGGCCGGCATCTACAGCCAGTTCGAGGTGCAGCGCGGGCTGCCGATCCAGATGCTGGTGAAGTATTTCAAGCAGTCGGGAGAACTCTGGCAGATCAATCCCGAGTTGCGCGCGATGGTGCAGCACCGTCAGCTCAATTTGCTGCACGATTTCTCCCAGCTCGGCACCTTCGACGTGATCTTCTGCCGCAACGTGCTGATCTATTTCGACCAGGACACCAAGATCAACATCTTCAACCGGCTCGCCCGGTTGATGGAGGCCGACGGCTTCCTGGTGCTCGGCGCCGCCGAAACCGTGGTCGGCCTGACCGACACGTTCAAGCCGATTCCCGAGCGGCGTGGCCTGTACCGGCCGAGCGGGGTGCGGCCGGCGCTTGCGATGCCGAGGACAGCCATGGCGGTCGGTTATTGAGCGATGACGGAGGACGGCAAATCAATTGAGCGTGTCACGTTCAGCCGGGGCGTCGATGTCTGCATCATGGCCATCGACGGCACCTGGCGGCGCGACTGCCAGCTCAATGCCATCTCCGACAATGACGCGGCGCTGACCGTCGAGGGTTCCATTCAGGGGCTCAACCTGAAGGAGTTCTTCCTCCTGCTGTCGTCGACCGGGCTCGCCTATCGCCGCTGCGAACTGGTCCGCGTCAACGGGACCGAAATGGACATCAGCTTCCTCAAGGGCAAGCCGAGCAAGCGGCGGTCGGGCTCCGACGAAGAGCGGGCCAGGGCCTGATATCAAGAGCGCCTGACGTGAAGAAGGCCTGACCCGGCTGAGTAGGGCAGGCCTGCCGCCAGTCCGAACATGGAGCGGATCGTCGCCGTGAGGGTTGGGCCGTCGTCGGCACAGCCTGCATGATGGCGCCGAATTGGGTGGCGGCCAGTCCGGCGGTCAGTTCAGGAGGCGCGCAGGCGCCCCGGGATCGCGCAGTCGATCGAGCGCCCTGCCGAGGCCGGCGTCGCAGGCCTTCAGGGCGGTGGAGGCCACGGCGTAGCGCGGGGTGACGTCGTCAAGCACGAAGATGTCGGCGGCGGCGTCCTGCTCGGCCAGAAATGCCTCGCGCTCAATCGCCGCCTCGATCAGCCGCAGGCTCGCCTGGACATGGCCGATCAGCGCGACCAGGTCCGTCACGATCAGGCTGTAGGGATCGCTACCCTCGTCCAGGCACACCGAAACGCCGTCCGCCGCTGCATTTTCCATGCATGTTTCTCCACTGCCACAGTTTTAGGGAACGCGGTGCTACTTGTGCGTTAAGCGGACGTCCCGTACAAATACGGGTCCATTGATCGAGATGGTCGAATTACTTCTTGTGCAGTCTGGGCAGCACGCTTCACCACTGATGGACGGATGCATATGGTTGAGAATGGCGCTCCTCGCGGGGAAATCTTTGTAGTCGACGACGACCCCGCCGTTCGCGAGACGCTTTCCGTGGTCCTGTCGACCGCTGGCTACAAGGTGATCTGTTTCGCGGACGGTGCCGCACTGCTTGCGGTGGCGCGCAGCCGGACACCGGCCTGTATCCTGCTCGACGTGCACATTCCCGGCAAATCCGGCCTCGATATCCTGAAGGAGCTGCACGGCGAGGATTATCCGGCGCCGATCTTCATGATCTCCGGCCAGGGCGACATCACGATGGCGGTCAGCGCCATCAAGAACGGCGCGCTCGACTTCATCGAGAAGCCGTTCCGCGGCAACGAGATCGTCAGCCGCCTCAATGAGGCGATCGACGCCTATACCAGGCGCCAGGCCGAGACTTCGGCGTCGCGCATCGCCGCGCTGCACTTTCCCGGCCGCGAGCCGCTGACCCGACGCGAGCGCGAGGTGCTCGAGCAGTTCACCGCGGGCGCCTCCAACAAGGAGGCCGGGCGCCATCTCGGGATCAGCCCGCGCACGATCGAGGACCACCGCGCCAACATCATGAAGAAGCTCGGCGCGCGCAACGCCGCCGATCTCGTCCGCATCGTGATGACGGCGCAGCAAAAGTAAGCCGGTAGGCCAAGGTCGGCCGAACCCGGTTTACGCTCCGATTGCCACATCGCGGGTTTGTGCGCCGCACGCCCGGCACACGGGCGGCGAACGGCACGTCTGCGCCGCGCGCGGGACGACAGGTCCGGAAATCCTGTATATGCGTGACGCAGGCCTACGTGCCGGGACCGCGCGTGCGAGCAATGTCGAGACACGCGATATCGAAACACGCAATATCGAAGCAGATGGCGCATCCAAGATGACCAAGACGAACAAGCGACCTGATCAATTGCGCAGCGCGCGCTGGTTTGCGCCCGACGATCTGCGCGCCTTCGGGCATCGCTCGCGCGCGATGCAGATGGGCTACGCGCCGGAGGAATGGCGCGACCGGCCGGTGATCGCGATCATCAACACCTGGTCGGATGCGCAGCCCTGCCACATGCACTTCAAGAGCCGGGTCGATGACGTCAAGCGCGGCGTGCTGATGGCCGGCGGCTTTCCGCTGGAGCTGCCGGCGCTGTCGCTGTCGGAGTCGCTGCTGAAGCCGACCACCATGCTCTATCGCAACATGCTGGCGATGGACGCCGAGGAGCTGCTGCGCGGCCATCCGGTCGATGGTGTGGTGCTGATGGGCGGCTGCGACAAGACCACGCCCGGCCTGCTGCTCGGGGCCACCAGCATGAACCTGCCGGCGATCTATCTGCCGGCCGGGCCGATGCTGCGCGGCAACTGGAAGGGCAAGACGTTGGGTTCCGGCTCGGACGCCTGGAAATACTGGGACGAGCGTCGCGCCGGCAAGATCTCCGACAAGGACTGGGTCGACATGGAGGCCGGCATCGCCCGCAGCTATGGCACCTGCATGACCATGGGCACGGCCTCGACCATGACCGCGATCGCCGAAGCCATCGGCATGACGCTGCCCGGCGCCTCGTCGATCCCCGCGGCCGACGCCAACCATATCCGGATGAGCTCGGAGGCCGGCCGCCGCATCGTCGAGATGGTGTGGGAGGATCTCACCCCGCAGAAGATCCAGAGCCGTAAAGCCTTCGAGAATGCGATCACGGTCGCGATGGCGATGGGCTGCTCGACCAACGCCATCATCCACCTCATCGCGCAGGCGCGCCGCGGCGGCCAGGACATTTCTCTCGACGACTTTGAAATTGCGAGCCGCAAGGTGCCTGTCATCGCCAATGTGCGGCCGAGCGGCGACCTCTATCTGATGGAGGATTTCTTCTATGCCGGCGGGCTGCCCGGCCTGATGAACCGGATCAAGCCGCATCTGCATCTCGACTGCATGACCGTCACGGGCAAGACGCTCGGCGAGAACATCGCGGGCGCCGAGGTCCATAACGACGACGTCATCCGCACCGTCGACAACCCGATCTACAAGGAGGGCGCGCTCGCGGTGCTGAAAGGCAATCTCGCGCCCGATGGCTGCGTCATCAAGCCGAGCGCCTGCGATCCGCGCTTCCTCAAGCACACGGGACCTGCGCTGGTGTTCGACGACTATCCCTCGATGAAGAAGGCGGTCGACGATCCCGATCTCGACGTCACGGCCGATCACGTGCTGATCCTGCGCAATGCCGGCCCGCAGGGCGGCCCGGGCATGCCGGAATGGGGCATGCTGCCGATCCCGACCAAGCTCGTGAAGCAGGGCGTGCGCGACATGGTGCGGCTGTCGGACGCGCGGATGAGCGGCACCAGCTACGGCGCCTGCATCCTGCACGTCTCGCCGGAGTCGTTCATCGGCGGCCCGCTGGCGCTGGTGAGGAACGGCGACCGCATCACGCTCGACGTCGCCGCGCGCACCATCAATCTCGATGTGCCGGAAGCCGAGCTCGCCAAACGCCGCGCCGAATGGAAGCAGCCAGAAAAACGCTTCGAGCGCGGCTATGGCTGGATGTTCTCGAAACACATCAAGCAGGCCAATGAGGGCTGCGACTTCGATTTCCTCGAGACCGGTTTCGGCAAGCCGGTCGGCGAGCCGTCGATTTACTAACCGTCGTTCCGGGGCATGCGAAGCATGAACCCGGAACCTCGAGATTCCGGGTCTGGTCCTTCGGACCATCCCGGAATGACACCCAGGATGAACCCATGTCAAAACTCAGCGACACCACCCGCAACAAGCTGAAATCCGTCTCCACCGCGACGGTTGCGACCGCGCTGTTCAAGCGCGGCTTGCGCATCCAGATGATCCAGGATGTTTACCCGCTCGGCCCGGATCAGCCGACCATGGTCGGCGAGGCCTTCACGCTGCGGTACATGCCGGCGCGCGAGGACCTCAACACGATCGAGGTGTTCCGCGACCGCGCGCATCCGCAGCGCAAGGCGATCGAGGATTGCCCGCCGGGCAGCGTGCTGGTCATGGACAGCCGCAAGGACGCGCGCGCGGCCTCCGCCGGCGCGATCCTGGTGACTCGGCTGATGAAGCGCGGCTGCGCCGGCGTCGTTACCGACGGCGGCTTCCGCGATTCCGCCGAGATCGCGCGGCTCGGCTTCCCGGCGTTTCATCATCGCCCGAGCGCGCCGACCAATCTGACGCTGCATCAGGCGATCGAGATCAACGTGCCGATCGGCTGCGGCGACGCGCCGGTGTTTCCCGGCGACGTGATCCTCGGCGACAGCGACGGCGTCATCGTGATCCCGGCGCATCTCGCCGACGAGATCGCCAACGAGAGCTTCGAGATGACCGCGTTCGAGGATTTCGTCACCGAGCAGGTCCAGAACGGCCGCGGCATCTTCGGCCTCTATCCCGCGACCGACGAGCAGACGCTGAAGGATTTTGCGGCCTGGCGGAAGGCGAAGGGGCGGTAGCGCCTTCACTCTCCGCTGGCGTCCCTGCGAAAGCAGGGACCCATAACGACAGGGAGGAGTTTGGCGAAGACTGGCAGTGCCGTGGTATTGCGACTTCCCCGCTCGATAGATCACGCGGTATGGGTCCCTGCTTTCGCAGGGACGACGACGGGGAGGGGACCGCGCAAGCCAACCGGCGGCCTTACACCTCCGCCTTCTCAGCCATCCCCACCGCCCACAGCGCGAACGCGTAGACGATCGCGACTTCATCAAGACGGTTGAAGCGGCCGGAGGCGCCGCCGTGGCCGGCACCCATGTTGGTGCGCAGCAGCACCGGGCCGCCGCCACGCATCGTGGCGCGTAGCCGCGCGATCCATTTCGCCGGCTCCCAGTAAGTGACCCGAGGGTCGGTGAGCCCGCCCATCGCGAGGATCGCCGGATAGTCCTTGGCCGCGACGTTGTCATAGGGCGAATAGGACAGGATGGTGCGGAAATCCTTTTCGCTCTCGATCGGGTTGCCCCATTCCGGCCATTCCGGCGGCGTCAGCGGCAGCGTGTCGTCGAGCATGGTGTTGAGCACGTCGACGAACGGCACTTCGGCGACGATGCCGGCAAACAGCTCGCCGGCGCGGTTGGCAACCGCGCCCATCAGCATGCCGCCGGCCGAGCCGCCATGGCCGACGATGCGTTTTGCACCGGTGTATTTCGCCTCGATCAAAGCGCGACCGGCTGCGGCGAAATCGTCGAACGTGTTGGTCTTCTTCTCGCGCTTGCCGTCGAGATACCAGCCCCAGCCCTTGTCGGCGCCGCCACGGATATGCGCGATCGCATAGACGAAGCCGCGGTCGACCAGCGACAGCCGGTTGGCCGCAAACGATGCCGGCATCGCCATGCCGTAGGAGCCGTAGCCATAGAGCAGCAGCGGCGCCTTGCCGTCACGGGCAAAGTCCTTGCGATGCAGGATCGAGACCGGCACCTGCGCGCCGTCATGCGAGGTCGCCATGATGCGCGTGGTGACGTAATCGGCCGGGTTGTGACCGGACGGGATCTCCTGCCGCTTGCGTAATACCCGCGTCCGCGTCGCCATGTCGTAGTCGTAGACCTCCGACGGCGTCGTCATCGACGAATAGGCAAACCGCAAGTTAGTGGTGTCGAATTCGTAGCCGCCCATGGTGTCGAGCGAATAGGCAGCCTCGTCGAACGCGATCGCGTGCTCCTCGCCGCTCTTGAGGTCGCGGATGATGATCGCCGGCAGCGCGTTGGCCCGCTCCAGCCGCACCATGTGGCCGGCATAGAGCTCGACGTCGAGCACATAGACACCCTCACGATAAGGGATCAGGTCGCGCCAGTTGGCGCGCTCGGGCGCTGCGAGCGGGGCGGTGACGACCTTGAAGTCGATGGCATCGTCGGCATTGGTCAGGATGAACAGCTCGTCGCCGCGGTCGGCGATCGAATATTGCACGCCTTCCTCGCGCGCCGCGACGAGGCGCGGCGGTGCATCGGGATTGGAAAGATCGATCAGCCGCTGCTCCGAGGTCTCGTGATCGCCGCCGGCGATCACGCAGAAGCGCCCGCTCGCGCTCTCGTGCAGGTGAGTGAACCAGCCGGAATCCTGCTCCTCATAGATCAGGGTGTCGTCGGCCTGTTTGGTACCGAGCCTGTGCCGCCACACCTGCATCGGGCGGTGATTGTCGTCGAGCTTGACGTAGAAGAAGCTCTTCGAATCCGCGGCCCAGACCACGCCGCCGTCGGTCTCCTCGACGATGTCCTCGAGATCGCCGCCGGTTGCCCAGTCGCGGACGCGAATCGAGAAATATTCGGAGCCCTTGGTGTCGGCGCTCCAGGCGTGCAGGCGATGGTCGTTGGAATGCCGGCTGCCACCGAACTTGAAATATTCGTGGTCCTTTGCCAGCGCGTCGCCGTCGAGCACGACATGCGCGTCACCGCCGTCGCGCGGCGTGCGGCAGTACAGCTCATGCTGTCCGCCCTCGCGGAACTTGCGAAAATAGGCGAACGGGCCATCCGGCGACGGCACGCTGGAATCATCTTCCTTGATCCGCCCGCGCATCTCCTTGACGAGCCGCTTCTGCAAGCCGTCGGTGTGGCCGAGCAGGCTCTCGGTGTAGCCGTTCTCGGCTTCGAGATAGCTGCGGATGTCGGGATCGAGGATTGAGGGATCGCGCAGCACCTCCTGCCATTTCGGATCCTTGATCCAGGCATAGTCGTCCGTCACCGTGATGCCGTGGGTGGTGAAGGAATGCGGCCGGCGCGGCGCGACGGGGGGCGATGTTGTGGCGGATTTGGTCACGCGATCCTCATGGTGCGGGGTTCTGCTTTATATCGGGATGAATGTGGCGATTGCCAGATGGGGCGCGTATTCGCGCGCGCCCGACGCTATTGCGCTGAGAGGTCGAGCTACCCGTTCCGCAGCTTCGCGCCGGCATTGCCGCCGGACATCGGGATCTGGTTCACCGCCAGCACCACGGCGAAGGTGATCACCAGCATCGCGATGCCAAGCACGGCGATCGCGGCGAGGTCGCCGCCCTCGTTGAGGTCGTAGATCAGGACCGACAGCACCTTGGTCTGCGAGGTGAACAGCACGATCGCGGCCGACAATTCCCGCATCACGCCGATGAAGATGAAGCACCAGGTCGCGATCACGCCGGTGCGCAGCAGGGGCGCGGTGATCTGGCGCAGCGCCTGCAGCCGCGTCGCGCCGAGGATGCGGCTCGCCTCCTCGAGCTCGGGATGGATGGTCGTGAAGGCCGCCTGCAATTGCTGATAGGCCGACGGCAGATTGATGGTGAGGAACGCCAGCAGCAGGATCCACAACGTGCCGTAGAGCACGAAAGGCGGCCGCGTATAGCTCAGGAACAGGCCGACGCCGAGCACGATGCCGGGAACGGCAACCGGCGCAGTGGCGAGGAAGCCGAGCACGCGATGGCCGGCGATCACCTTCCGCGTCGTGACATAGGCGATGACCAGCGCCAGGATGGTGCCGATCGTCGCGGTCGCGGTGCCGAGGATCACCGTGTTCTTTAGCGCCAGTTGCGTCGACGACAGTTCGGTGAACACGAAGACGATGTTGTGCAAGGTCGCTGTCGACGGCGTCACCAGCGTGGTGGCGTTCGGCGAGAACGCAGCGTTGAGCAGCGCGAGGTAGGGCAGGAAGACCGGATTGAGCAGGACCAACAGGCAGAAGCCGAGTGCGGCCCAGCGCCAGCCGCGCAATTCCACGCGGCGCGGCGCGCCGTATTTGCCGCCGATCACCGAATAGCCGCGGCGGCCGAGCAGGGCCTTCTGGCCCTGCAGCAGCAGGATCGTCAGCACCAGCAGCGGCACCGCGGCGGCGGCCGCGAGCTCGAGCTTCGGCGGATACTGGAACAGGCTCCAGATCTTGGTCGTCATGGTGTGAAAGCCGGCCGGCAGCGCCAGGATCGCCGGCGAGCCGAACAGCGTCATCGCCTGCAGGAAGGCGATCAGCGCGCCGGCGACCAAGGCGGGCAGCGCAAGCGGGATCGTCACCCGCCGCGCCGTGGTCCAGGCATTGCCGCCGAGGATCGCGGAGGCGTCTTCGAGTTCGCCCGGCATGGTGTCGAGCGCATTGGCCACCAGCACGAACACGAACGGGAACGTGTAACAGGAGATCACGAAGATGATCCCGGTCATCGAATAGATGTTGAACAGCGCGTCGGCATCTTCGCCCGCGAACAGCCGGTAGAGCTGGTTGAGCAGCCCCGAATTCGGCGCCGCCAGCAACTCCCAGGCGACCGCGCCGAGGAACGGCGGCGTCACGAACGAGGCCGTCACCAGCGCGCGGATGGTCTGCCGGCCCGGCATGTCGGTGCGCGACACCAGCCAGCTGAGCGGTGCCGCGACGATGCAGCAGATCAGCGCTGACGCCGTTGCGATGATCGCGGTCGTCAGCAGCGGATCGAGGAAATCCGGGTTGCTGAACAGCGTGACGAAGTTCTGCAGCGTTGGATGACGGTTCTTGTCAGTGAAGGCGTAGACCGCGAGCCACGACAACGGCAGCAGGATCAGGAGAATGAGCACGGCCGCGAACAGCCACAGGACGGGGCGCGTCCAGTCGATGCGGGACTTGAGGACGGGGGAGGTGGTGGTTGTCATGTGAAGACTCTCTCCCAGTCATTCCGGGGCGCGCGTAGCGCGAGCCCGGAATCCATACTCACGATGGTGGTTATGGATTCCGGGCCTGCGCCAAGAGGCGCATCCCGGAATGACGATTGCTGTGAAGGCCGTAGCATCTAAACCCGAAACAGCCGCGCATAGCGCGTCTTGATTTCTTCGGTCATCGCCTCCACCCCCGCCGGGTCCTCCTTCATCAGCTTGATGTCCGCGAGCTTGCGCCGGCCGGTCTTCGGCTGCACCTGCGCGTGCAGCGAATACTGCCCGGTGAAGTCGACGAAGAATTGCTGGGTCGCGCGGGTGTGCAGCCAGGCCTGGAACAGTTTTGCGGCATTCGGATGCGGCGCACCGGCGAAAATGCCGGTCGGCCCCGAGATCGTCGGCGTGCCTTCGGTCGGGTAGACCGGCTCGACCGGCTGCCCGGCTTCCTTCAACAGCACGATGCCGTATTCATTGCCGTCGGCCATCACGGCGCGCTCGCCGAGCGAGAGCTTTTTCGGCGGATCGGTCGAGGATTGCACCTGCATCACCCGTTGCTTGGAGAGCTTCTCCAGATACGGCCAGCCGAGTTCGCGCACGATCTGGAACGTGGTGGTCATGATGGTGCCGCTATAGGCCGGATGACCCTTCACCATCTTGCCCATCCACTTTGGATCGAGCAGATCGGCAAAGCCCTTCGGCGCATCCTCCGCCTTCACCAGGTTGGTGTTGTAGGCGATCGACGACAGCCACAGCCGCGTGGTCACGGCCATGCCGTCCGGATCGCGATAATTGTCAGGAAAGTGCTTGGCGACGTCCTCGGGCACGAACGGCATCAGCCAGCCGCTCTTCTTCCAGGGGATGAAGTGCGAGGCATCGGCGCTGTTGACGACGTCGGCGGCGTGGATGTTGGCGTCGAATTCCTGCGCCACGCGCTGGAACAGCCGCTCCGAGCCGGAGCGCTCGATCTGCACGGTGATCCCGGGATAGGCCACCTCGAACGCCTTGCCGAGCTTTTCGCCGACCGGCAGGTCCATCGACGAATAGAACACGAGCTTGCCTTCCTTGGTCGCGGCCGCGACGAGGTCAGGCGTGATCGCGACCGGCTCGGGTGCCGCGGCGCGCGCGGGCGACGCGAATATCTTGCCGAGCGCGAGCGCCGCAGAGCCTTTCAGGACGTGGCGTCTGGAGATTTGTTTCCGCATCGCGTCCCTCCGTTTCTTGTTGTTCACCGGCTAAGCGCCCGGCAGCGCCCGGGCGGCAAGGTCAGCCAGACCTCGCTGCCCTTCTCGACCGCGGTCTCCGTTGGCGTGGTCACCCGCAGCGAGGTGCCGTCAGGGGTTTCCACCATGTAGTCGCGGTTCATGCCGAGATAGACCTGCCGCGTCACGATGGCCTTGAGCGTGTTCTGCGCTGCCGCGGGGGCTTGCGTCGAGAGCTGGATCTCATGCTGGCGGATCGCGACCGGCGCGCTCTGGCCGGCCGTGAGCCTGGCGCCGACCACC
>DASVOL010000779.1:0-2245 GCA_036383375.1 Bradyrhizobium sp.
GGCGAGGCGGCCGGCGAGCGTCTTCGCCTCGCCGAGCAGCCTTGCGTCATCGACCACGTCGCGCACCAGTCCCCACTCCTTGGCCCGCTCGGCCGACAAAGGCTCGTTCAGCAGCATCAGCTCGAGCGCACGCTGGCGTCCGATCAGGCGCGGCAAGAGCCAGGTCGAGCCGAGATCGGGCACCAGGCCGATCCGGCTGAACACCTGGATGAAGCTCGCCGAGCGCGCGGCCAGGATGATGTCGCCGGACATCGCAAGGCTGAAGCCGCCGCCGGCCGCAACGCCGTTGACGGCGACCACCACCGGCATCCGGCACTCGCGCAAGGCCTGCATCGCCGGCCAGTAATGCTTCATCACGCCGGTATAGATATTGTCACCGAGCGAGTTGAACGCCTTGAGATTCTGCCCGGAGCAGAAGCCGCGCCCCTCACCGGTCAGGACCAGCGCGCGGATGCCGGGCTCGACGCCCATCTCCCCGATGGCACGCGCGAGATCGCCGAGCAGTTCCGGCGTCATGGCATTCAGGCTGGCGGGATCGTTCAGCGTCAGAATGCCGACCTTGCCGTTCCGCTCACGCTTCACACTGCTCATTTTCCGCTCCCCGAAATTGGTTCTTGTTGCACTGACAGTGCCAAGCTTGGCATGCTACGCCATCGTGACCCGCCCGCAACAAGAACAGCGAAAGCAACGCCATGTCCGACCAGTTCTCCAACTCGCAAGTGATCCGCAAGCCGGCCGTCAGCGCCAAGGGCGGCATCGTCGCCGCGCAATCGCGCAAGGCGGCCGAAGTCGGCGCGGAGGTATTGGCAGCAGGCGGCGATTGCGTCGACGCCGTGATCGCAACCACCTTTGCCCTCGGCGTGCTGGAGCCCTGGATGAGCGGCGCCGGCGGCGGCGGCGCCATGGTGCTGTACCGCGCCAAGGAGAACCGCGTCGAGGTGATCGACTACGGCATGCGCGCGCCCGACGGTCTGCGCCTGGAGGATTATCCGCTGACCGGCGGCGCGGCCTCCGACCTGTTCCCCTGGGCGCGGGTCAAGGATGACCGCAACCTGCACGGCCCCGGCTCGATCGCGGTGCCCGGCGTCGTCGCCGGCATGGAAGAGGCGCATCGCCGCCACGCCAAAATGCCGTGGAAGGACCTGCTGACGCCGAGCGTCAAGCTCGCCGGCGAAGGCCTGCTGGTGGATTGGTGGACCACCGACATGGTGGCAAGCTCCGCCGCGGATCTGCGGCGCTATCCCGCCAGCGCCGCGGCGTATCTGCTGGACGGCCTGCCGCCGAATGCACAATGGGGCATCAAGTCGGAGGTCCGCATGCCGCAGGACAGGCTGCAGGCGACGATGGCACAGCTTGCCGCGGCGGGCCCGCGCGATTTCTACGAGGGCGATCTTGCTCGCAGCATCGCCGACGATATCCAGGCCGCCGGCGGCGCGCTGTCGGTGCGCGATCTCGCCGCCTTCCGCGCCCATCTGCGCGAGCCGCTCAAGATCCCCTATCGCGGCGGCACGGTCTACGCGACGCCGGAACTGACCGCGGGTCCGACCATGGCGCGCACGCTCGGTTTGCTGCAGAAGGCGTTGGCGCCCGCGCAGAGCGGTCCGGATGCGGCGACCTACGCGGCCTACGCCGAGGCCCTGCAGGCCGCCTATCGCGAGCGGCTGAAGGACATGGGCGATGTCGACGGCCGCCGCGCGCTCGGCACGGAGGCGATCGCGCCATCCTGCACCACGCATTTCTCGGCGGTCGACCGCGACGGCAACATGGCCGCGGTGACGCAGACATTGCTGTCGACCTTCGGCTCCAAATTCGTGACGCCGAACACGGGCCTCACCATGAACAACGGCATCATGTGGTTCGATCCGACCCAAGGCAATCCGAACTCGCTCGCGCCCGGCAAGCGCTGCCTGACCAACTACACGCCCGTGGTCGCGGAAGGGGCTGACGGCCGCCGTCTTGCCGCCGGCGCATCGGGCGGCCGCCGCATCCTGCCCGCGGTGTCGCAGCTACTCTCCTTCGTGATGGATTTCGGCATGGATCTCGACACCGCGATCCATCAGCCCCGCATCGACGCCAGCGAAGGCAATGTGGTGATCGGCGATGTCCGCCTGCCGCAAGCCGTGCGTGAGGTGCTGCGCGGCCGCTTCGACTATGCGGAGGCGCGCATCCAGACCCAGCCAAAGAAGTTCGCCTGCCCCAGCATCGTGCTGCGCGACGGCACGACAAACAGCGGTGCCACCGAGCC
>DASVOL010000780.1:0-3509 GCA_036383375.1 Bradyrhizobium sp.
CCGAACATCTGCTGCGCGGAGACCGTGTTGGCGAAGCCGGTGTCGGTCAGAACGCCCTTCAGCACCGGCGTCATCAGGCCCATGTGGTCGTCGGCGGCCTGGCGATCCTTCGGGTCGTTGGAGCGGTGCGCGACGTCGCTCTTCAGCGCGGTCCACACCACCATGGCGCGCGCCGCCTCGTTGAAGGCGCGGATGGTGAGCAGCGTGCGGCGCACGTCGGGATGCACGATGATCGGATCGGCCGGCTTGTCAGCCTCCTTGACGCCGGTCAGCGAGCGGCCTTGCAAGCGCTCGCGGGCATAGGCGACCGCGTTCTGATAGGCGACCTCGGACTGCGCGAGGCCCTGCACGGCGACGCCGAGGCGGGCTTCGTTCATCATCACGAACATGCCCTGCATGCCCTTGTTCTCTTCGCCGATCAGCCAGCCGGTGGCGTTGTCGTAATTCATCACACAGGTGGAATTGCCGTGGATGCCCATCTTGTGCTCGATCGAGCCGCAGGTGACGCCGTTGCGCTGGCCGAGCGAACCGTCGGCATTGACCAGCACCTTGGGCACGATGAACAGCGAGACGCCCTTGATGCCGGCCGGTGCGCCTTCGATGCGCGCGAGCACCAGATGGATGATGTTGTCGGCAAGGTCGTGCTCGCCGGCGGAGATGAAGATCTTGGTCCCCGTGATCTTGAAGCTGCCGTCGGACTGGCGCACCGCCTTGGTGCGCAGCAGACCGAGATCGGTGCCGCACTGCGGCTCGGTCAGGTTCATGGTGCCGGTCCACTCGCCGGCGATCATCTTCGGCACATAGGTCTTCTTCTGCTCGGGGGTGCCGTGCACCAGCAGCGCCGCGGTCGCGCCCATGGTCAGCCCGCCATACATCGAGAACGCCATGTTGGCGGAGATCTGGAATTCGTTGACCGCCTGCGAGAGCGTTACCGGCAGGCCCTGGCCGCCAAATTCGGTCGGCGCCGACAGGCCGAGCCAGCCGCCTTCGGCGACCTGCTTGAAGGCGTCCTTGAAGCCCTTCGGCGTGGTGACGCTGCCGTCGTCATTGCGCTTGCAACCTTCGAGATCGCCTGTGCGATTGAGCGGCTGCAGCACCTCTTCGCTGAGCTTGGCGGCCTCGCCGAGGATCGCCTCGCGGACATCGGCCGACGCATCGGTGAAGCCGGGAAGATTGCCGTAACGATCGATCTGGAAAACGTCGTTGAGCAGGAAGCTGACGTCTTCGACGGGGGCTTTGTAGGTCGGCATGCTGATCTCCCGGCTGGCTCGCGGTCGCACGCGCGACCGATGCTGCGCAGCTTTGTCCTTGGGTTTGTTGGAACGGACCTTATCCGGTTCGGGAGGTCCGCGGCAGGTCCTAGCGAGACTGTGATTGCGACGTTGCGCCGCTCTGCTTCATCAACTCCTCGCCCATCATCCGATGCAGCAGGTTGATCGCCTTGAGCGGACGCACCATCACCTTGAAATGCGTGATCCGGCCGTCACCGTCGAACGTGATGATGTCGACGCCGTTGAGCTTGATGCCGTCGATCTCGTTCTCGAACTCGAGCACCGCGCCGGTGTCGCTCCGCCACTCGCCGAGATATTTGAAGGTCGGGCCGCCGAGCACCTTGGCGGCGCTGGTCAGATATTTGAAGGTGATGTCGCGGCCGCACTGCGGCGTGTGCACCACCGGGCTTTCGAACACCGCGTCCGGATGCAGCAGATCCCACAAAGCGGCGGTGTCGTGGGACTTCATGTAGGCGTACCACTTGTCGAGGCCCGGCTTGCTCATTCGGACGTCTCCTGCGGCAGGGGGTTTAAGAAGCCTGAACATCGGCCGTGCGCGACAAGGCAGCACGCCGATGGGTATCGGGCGGACGAGCGCTGAAGGGCGCTCGGCCGCATATGCATATTGACGCATATGCACAGTAACGCATAAAGTCAAGCGAACTTCAGAATGGTCAACTCGGGAACTGGGATGGAGGTGGGCGTTGGCACTCGGTGACGCAATCCTCGCCTGCCTCACGGAACGTCCGATGACGGGCTATGAGCTCGCCAAGACGTTCGACGCCTCGATCGGCTTCTTCTGGAAGGCCGACCATCAACAGATCTACCGCGAGCTCTCCCGGCTGCGCGACAAGGGCCATGTCCAGGCCCGCGAAGTGGTGCAATCCGGCAAGCCGAACAAGCTGGTCTACACCCTGACGGCCGAGGGCCGCGCGGCGCTGAAGCACTGGGCGGCGCGGCCGAGCGTTCCGCCCTCGATCAAGGACGATCTTCTCGTCCGGCTCTACGCGCTCGACTGCGTCGACATCGAGCCGCTGCGCACCGACCTGATGGCGCGGCTGGAGCATCACCGCGACCGCTATGAGCGCTACGAGCGCCTGCTCAACAAACGCTTCCCCGACGGCACGGCGCCGCCGGCCGATGTCGGCAAGATGCTCAGCCTGCGTCTCGGGATGCGCCACGAGCGCATGGTGGTGGAGTGGTGCGAGGAAGCGCTCGATGCGCTGTCGGCGATGTCAGGCCGCAGCAATGTGCTGCCGCTCGACGACGGCAAGCGCGAAGGCAACGGCTAGAAACAAATCTCGTGCTTTGCGTGTGTCGACACGCGGTGCGGAATCCGCTTTGCCGGAAACCGATAGGCATGTCCTGATCCGGCGCAACAGGTTCCCGGATTCCCTAACTTTAAGGCCCGCCGGCTGCATTCCTTAACCCGTTATTTACCGTGACGGGAAAAAGTCAGCAGCTGAAGCAGACGACCAGCGCAGAATTCGATTGTCTCTTAACGGGAATGCGCGGGGAGGCTGCGGGCGCAGGGTGTAGCGCCGGAGTCGGGACCGGACGGAATCATGAATTCGCGCGTATCGTGGAGTGTTGACGGCATCGATCCCTCCGTCCGCGACAGGGCCGAGGCGGCTGCGCGCCGCGCCGGCATGTCGCTGAACGACTGGCTGAACTCCACCGTCGGCGAGCCGAGCCCGCCGGATTGGCGCATGGCGCCCGAGCAACGGCAGCCGATGCCGAGCCGGGAAAGCCGCGAGGTCGCCGACATCCATCAGCGGCTCGACGCGATCACCCGCCAGATCGAACAGATCGCAAAACCAATGTCGCGCGCCGAAGCCGTGCGCGCCGAAGTACCGCGCGGCCAGCCCGCCGTTGCACGGCAGCTGAACGACGCGATCTCGCGCCTCGATGCGCGGCTGTCGCAAATTTCGCGACCGCAGCCCGCGCGCGAGCCGCAGCCCCAGCCGATGCGTGAAGCGCAGATGCAGCGGGAGCCGCAGATGCAGGACCGGCAACTGCAAGACCGGCAACTAGAAGAGAGGCTGCGCCAGGCGGAAGCGGTCGAGCGCGCCGCAGCCCAGGTCTACCGCCCCTCGCCGCCGCTGAGCCCGGCGTCGTTCGATTCCGCGATCGCGGAGATCGCCGCGCGCCAGAACGAACTCGACGCATCGGCAGCACGGCAGATGCCGCCGCGTAACGCTCAGCCGATGCCGAGCCGGGAAAGCCGCGAGGTCGCCG
>DASVOL010000781.1:0-1524 GCA_036383375.1 Bradyrhizobium sp.
GCACCCACTTACATTGATATGGTCAGGCACAATATAAAGGCCCTGACCAGCGCGCTCGCCAACTAGGGCAGGGGCCCCCTTGCCGGGATTGAGCGCGGCCCCAAGTTCCTCGGAGTTGTTATGGCTGAAGCTTCGCAAAAAATTCCAGTGACCGTGCTGACGGGCTATCTCGGCGCCGGCAAGACCACGCTCTTGAACCGCATCCTGTCGGAAAACCACGGCAAGAAATACGCCGTCATCGTCAACGAATTCGGCGAGATCGGCATCGACAACGACCTCATCATCGGCGCCGATGAGGAAGTGTTCGAGATGAACAATGGCTGCGTCTGCTGCACGGTGCGCGGCGACCTCGTCCGCATCATGGACGGGTTGATGAAGCGCAAGGGCAAGTTCGACGCCATCATCGTCGAGACCACCGGCCTTGCCGATCCGGCCCCGGTCGCGCAGACCTTCTTCGTCGACGAGGACGTGCAGAAGAACGCCCGGCTCGATGCGGTGGTGACCGTCGCCGACGCCAAGTGGCTGAGCGACCGCCTCAAGGACGCGCCGGAAGCCAAGAACCAGATCGCGTTCGCCGACGTCATCGTGCTGAACAAGACCGACCTCGTCTCCAAGCCCGAGCTTGCCGAAGTCGAGGCCCGCATCCGCGGCATCAATCCGTACGCAAAGCTGCATCGCACCGAGCGTTGCCAGGTCGGGATATCAGACGTGCTGGAGCGCGGCGCGTTCGACCTCGACCGCATCCTGGAGATCGAGCCGGATTTCCTGGAGGCCGGCGATGGTCACGACCATGACCACGATCACCACCATCACGACCACGGTCATGACCACCATCATCATGATCACGGCCACGGCCTGAAGCACTATCACGACGAGGACATGCAATCGCTGTCGCTGCGCTCGGAGAAGCCGCTCGATCCGACCAAGTTCATGCCCTGGCTGCAGAACCTCGTCGCCACCGAGGGCCAGAAGATCCTGCGCTCGAAGGGTATCCTCGCCTTCACCGGCGATGATGATCGCTACGTGTTCCAGGGCGTCCACATGATGCTGGAGGGCGACCATCAGCGGAAATGGAAGGACGGCGAGAAACGCGAAAGCCGCGTCGTGTTCATCGGTCGCGAATTGCCGGAACAGGCGATCCGCGACGGCTTCGAGCAGTGCATCACCACGTGATGAAAGAGTTCGATTCGGGCGAGGCCCCTTCTTCGATCGTTTCGATCACCGACCGCGTCAAGCCGCTTCCGCTCGGCGCGGCGGTCGGCTCAGTGCATTTCCTCGGCGGCCGCGCGTTCTTCGTCGGCGCCGAGGAGAGCGTCGCGATCGCGACTATCGACGGCGAGATCACGCGGGCCGAGACGCATTTCGGCGCCATCCTGTGCGCGGCCTCCGACGGCAAGCGGCTCATCACCGGCGGTGACGACGGCAAGCTGATCGCGCTCGATGCCAAGGGCGAGACTTCTGTCATTGCGACCGACGCCAAGCGGCGCTGGATCGACAATGTCGCCCTGCACAGCGACGGTACCG
>DASVOL010000782.1:0-2954 GCA_036383375.1 Bradyrhizobium sp.
CATGCAGAAGGGCCGCCGCACCGAGATTGAGTTCCTCAACGGCTTCGTGGTGCGCGAGGGCGAGAAGCTTGGCCTCGCATGCAATGCCAACGCCGCGCTGACCGACATCGTCAAGCGCGTCGAACGCGGCGAACTCGCGCCCGATCCGCGGCACATTACAGAGTTGAGGCTGAATTGAGCGACGTGTGTGCTGCGACTAGTCGCGACGTCAAAAGCGGACGGCTGGAAGCGCCCAGGTCGCTTTCAGGACGAGAACGTACAAGGCGAAGGTTGCGATCGAGCCAATTGTCAGCGAGACGCCATCGGTCAAGGTCAGCCGTTCGAGCTCGATGGTCCGGCCGCCGCTGAGGTAGCGCTGCAGAGCGAACAACATGAAGGGAATCCCGATCAGGAGTGACTGGAGGTAGACGGCGAGCGCGATGCCGATCAGGATTCCGATCCAGCCCACGATCAACGCGGACCTCCGATTCACCGAGCCGACGAGAGCATTGAGGATCAGCCCGCCGTCGAGAGGATAGATCGGCAGCAGGTTGCTGGCATTCACGAAAGCGAACACCTCCGCCAGCTTTGCAAGATAGAGTTGGCCAGTGGTCAGGTAGGCGGCGAACAGGCCGAGTGTGGGAATGAGGCTCAGGCCCGGCCCCATCAGCGCGATGAAACCGAGCCGGCTCTCGGTCCGGTAGGCTATCTTGGGGACGGCAGCCCCGCCGAAGAAAGGTACGAGGTAGATACCGCGCACGCCGACACCCGCCATCAGCATCGCCGCGGCGTGGCCGGCCTCGTGCAGGACGATGACCACGGTCAGGAGCAGCGCGGCCTTCCACCCCACGAGGTACCAGAAGCTGAGCAGGGCCACGATCGACAACAGCCATCCATTGTTGCCGATCGCGGCGAGCCGGTCGCGGCTCCCGACCTCCTTCTCGCATTGCCGTTTGATCAGATTCGCCATCCGACGCTGGCCGAGCCGGTAGATGATGCGATCACGCAGCGAGCGCGGGGTCAGTTCGCCGAAGCTCGTGAGCTTGGTGCCGCCGTGTGTCGCCTCGACCATGATGCCCGATTCGATACTGCGGCCATCATCCGGCGGCGCCGACAGCGGGTGGTCAACGGTTCGGCTCCGGAGCATGCCCTTTGTCTCGTCGCGCTCGAGCTCGTGCGACACGATCTGCATTCGGAGCTGGCCGTTGATGGATACGCACGTCAGCCACAACCCGACGTCATCTGGCACCGGCTCGTGCGACATCTCCATCACGGGTGGTCCGTCGAAGACCATGCGACTGGCGGAATTGAAGCGCCAAACGACCTCACGTGGTGCATTGATCTGCACCGCGTATTCAAAGCGAAGCCGTTTGCGCCCGCGTAGCGCATCGGCGATACCCTGCACTGCGTAACAGGCAATGCGCAGGAGCTCGATGGGGAGCGTCAGCAGTGCGAGCATGGTAAGGCAAACCTACGCTGGCCGATGTCGCTTCAGCAGGTCGGAACGATCGACGCATTCCGGTGATAGTGCCGGCGTCGATACAATACCATTATAGGTTGTCACAAGGTAAATCGTCGGTCAGCAACTCAATCCGGCGCTTTGCCGCGTGGCGGAGCAAGCGGGCCTCTCTGATTTCGGCGTTGCGCCTTGTCGCTACAGCAGCTGCCTCACTCCCATCCCGTGCATGAAGCGCTCGCGGATCTGCACGGGGTCGCGGCGGGTGGTGCCGGTGCCGGGCTTGTCGTCGATGCGGACGCCGATCAGGGTCGGGCCGGAGGCCTGTTTCGACTGCGCGATCAGCCGCTCGAAATCGTCCTCGTCGGCGGCCCAGGAGCTGCTCGCGATCCCGCTGGCGAGCGCGACCGCGACGATGTCGGTGTGGCCGGCGGCCGGCGTCGGCTGGCTACCCGTGATCTGGTAGATGCCGTTGTCCATCACCACCATGGTCAAGTTCTTCGGGGCCAGCGTCGCGATGGTCGAGAGGCAGCCGAGCTGCATCAACAGCGAGCCGTCGCCTTCGAGCGCGAACACGCGGCGCTTCGGCTGCGCCAGCGCGACGCCGAGCGCGATGGGGAAGGCGAGCCCCATGCTGCCCAGCATGTAGAAATTCTCAGGGCGGTGGCCGGCGGCCCAGAGATCGAAATTGGTGTTGCCGATGCCGCCGATCACGGCCTCGTCCTTCAGCCCGGCGACGAGGCGCTGGGTCAGCTCGAAGCGGTTCATCACCTTGGTGTTGCGCGCGTGGGTGCTGGTCATGGCTGATCTCACTTGTCGAAGGTCTTGCCGCCGGTCAGCAGCGGTGAGAGGATCAGCGCCACCGGCGCCTGGGTGGTGACGGCCTGCTTGATCGAGCGGTCGGCGATGAATTCGAGCTCGTCGAGCCGGGTGATGGTGTGATGTTCCATCGCCAGCGAATCCAGCACCGGGCGCATGGTGCGGCAAACCAGCGCCTGGCCGTAATTGAACTCGCCGAGCGTGCCGCGCTCGGAGACGAACATGATCAGCGGGATCTGATAGGGCACCGCGAGTGAGGCCAGCACGTTGGCGAGCGTGGCAAAGCCCGAGGTCTGCATCAGCACCGCACCGCGCGTGCCCGCCATCCAGGCGCCGGAGACGATGCCGACGGCCTCCTCCTCGCGCGCGGTCGGAAACGTCGTGAAATAGGGATCTGCGTGCAGGTCCTTGATCAGCGTGGTCAGCACCCGGTCGGGCACATAGGGCACCAGCTTGATCTCGTTCCGCTTCAGCGTCTGCAGCACGATGCCGTGCCAGGTGGTCGCCGTCTTCTGGGACGAGGCTTGTTCCGCGGCCGCCATCCTGTTCTCCCTTGTCACGCGACGCTGATGTTCGCTTGCGATCCAAAACTTGACGTGGTGCGTGCGATTGTCAACATGCCCCGACCGCATCGCGATCTGCGCAATTCGGTCACCGCAGCGCCGAACCGGCGTGCGATACAGGCGGTAACGACAAAGGG
>DASVOL010000783.1:0-1972 GCA_036383375.1 Bradyrhizobium sp.
CATCGGCATGTCGCTGCCGGCGGAGGCGCCGCGGAATTGCTTGCCGTAGGCAGCCGAGGTGTCCTCGTCCTCGAAGAAGCGATGCAGGAAGGAGGCGTGCGCCGGATCGATGCCGACCTCGAGCGCCTGCAGCCAGTTGCAATTCATGTGGCCCTTGAACGCGAACGTATGGCTGCCGGGTGCGACGAAGCAGTCGAGCTCCGGAAACGCCGGCGGGGCGCCTTCGCCGAGATAGGCCCACAGGATGCCGCTCTTCTCCACCACCGGATAGGAGCGCTGCTTGATGCCCTTGCAGAGCTGCGAGCCGGCGGGCTCGGCCGGCGTCTCGATGCACTGGCCTGATGTGTCGAACAGCCAGCCGTGGAAGGCGCAGCGCAGCCCGCCATTCTCAAGCCGGCCGAAAGCGAGGTCGGCGCCGCGATGCGCGCAGTGGCGATCGATCAGCCCGTAGCTGCCGTCCTCGCTGCGGAACAGCACCAGGTTCTCGCCGAGCAGGCGCACCGGCCGAACCGGGCGCGGCCCTTCCAATTCATCGACCAGCGCCGCCGGCTGCCAGTACATCCGCATCAGCTTGCCGCAGGGGTCTTTGCGCCCCGTGCGGGTGATCAGATCGTTCGCTTCCTGGCTCATCATGGCGGCGTCTCCTGAATTTGGATTTGTTCGCCTATTGAACGTATGTGCGAATTATGCCATGTCTCGTTCCAACCGCAAGCGCAATTTTCGAACCGTTCAAATCCGCGAGCCCCCATGCCCAAGCTGAAGCGGACCGATCAGGACGAGCGCGCCACCGACTTCGTCGAGGCGCTCGATCGCGGCCTGCGCCTGTTGCAGGTGTTCGGCACTGTCAGTGGCCCGGCAACGCTGAGTGACCTCGCCCGCGCCGCCGACCTGCCGCGCGCCACCGCGCGCCGCATCCTGTTCACCCTCGCACATGGCGGCTTTGTCGCAACCGACGGCAAGCTGTTCACGCTGACGCCGCATGTGCTGACCTTGGCGGGCTCGTTCCTGCAATCCAACCAGGTGGTGACGGTGCTGCAACCGGTGCTCGACCGCATCGCGACTGCAGCGCAGGAGATCGCGTCGCTCGCGCTGCTCGATGGCGACGACGTGGTGTTCGTCGCGCGCTCCAGCCCGACGCGGGTGTTCTCCGCCGGCCTCGATATCGGCTACCGACTGCCGGCGTTCTGCACCTCAGTCGGCCGCGCCATGCTCGGCCGGCTCGATGACGCCGAGCTCGCGGCACGGCTGAAGGCGATGCGCCGCGATCCCGTGACGCCGCAGACCGTGACCGATCCGAAGAAACTGCTCGCCACCATCATCGCCGATCGTGCGCAGGGCTACTCGCTGGTCGACCGCGAGGCCGAGCCGCATTTCCGTTCGATCTCGGTGCCGGTGCATCGCTATGACGGCACAATCGTCGCCGCCATCAACATGGGCGCGCATGTCGATCGCGTGCCGGCCAAGGAATTGATCGACCGCTTCCTGCCGCTGCTGCGCGACGGTGCGGATGATGTGAAGAGCAGGCTATTGTAAGGCGCTCTTATTTCCTCGCGATGCTTCGTCATTGCGAGGAGCGTTAGCGACGAAGCAATCCATGTATCCATACGCGCGGAAAGATGGATTGCTTCGCTTCGCTCGCAATGACGGGGATAGCGGGTCGATCAAGCTGTAAGATTACAGCGCCACGCTGCGCAGCCCGAAGCTGCGCGCCTCGTTCTGCAGCACTGGCCGCACGGAATCGATCAGCCGCGCCGCGGCGGCATCAACCGAGAGCCCGGCGGTGTCGACCACCGCGGATGCGCGAGCGTAGAGCGGTTCGCGGCTGACCAGGATGTTGCGCAATTCGGCCATCGCCGAGCGGTCGTCGGCCATCGGGCGCAGATCGCCCTGGCGGCGGACGCGGGCCATGTGCTCTTCCGGCTCGGCCTTCAGCCAGATCGTGTAGAACGACGACAGGATCAGGTCGAAGGTC
>DASVOL010000784.1:0-8935 GCA_036383375.1 Bradyrhizobium sp.
GGCACCGACGAGATCATGCGCAACATCATCGCCGAGCGCGTGCTGGGTCTGCCCGGCGACATCAGGGTCGACAAGGACGTTCCCTTCAACAAGATCCCGACCAAGGGAAGAGCTTGAGCAATCGTAGGGCGGGTTAGCGCAGCGTAACCCGCCATTTCGCAACAACGTTTCGAAGGAATCGGTGGGTTACGCCTTCGGCTAACCCACCCTACGCAAAAAGAGGTTCGCCATGAATTTCGATGACACGCCGCAGGAAGCCGAATTCCGCAAGATCGCGCGCCAGTGGATCGCGGCCAACGCGCCGAAGGAGTTCGAGGACGAACTCTCAAAATCCTCGCTCGGCCGCATCAGGCTCGCCAAGCACGACATGGTCGAGGTCGGCAAGGCCTGGCAGAAGAAGAAGGCGGAAGGCGGCTGGGCCTGCCTGCATTGGCCGAAGGAATATGGCGGCCGCGGCGCCACCCCGATCGAGCGCGTGATCTGGCAGCAGGAAGAGGGCGTCTACGGCAAGCTGACCCAGCCGTTCCAGATCGGCGAGGGCATGTGCGGCCCGACCGTGATGGCCTGGGGTTCTGAAGACGCCAAGCGCCGCTATCTGCCGAAACTCGCTGCCGGCGAAGAGATCTGGTGCCAGCTGTTCTCCGAGCCGTCGGCCGGCTCCGACGTCGCCGGCCTGCGCACCCGCGCCGAGAAGAAGGGCGACAACTGGGTCGTCAACGGCCAGAAGATCTGGACATCAGGCGCGCATTATTCCGACTACGGCCTGTTGATCGCGCGCACCGATCCGAATGTGCCCAAGCACAAGGGCCTCACCATGTTCTTCCTCGACATGAAGAGCCCGGGCGTCGAGGTGCGGCCGATCAAGCAGGCCAACGGCATGCAGGAATTCAACGAGGTCTATTTCACTGACGTCGTGATACCGGACAGCCAGCGCCTTGGCGCGGTCGGCGAGGGCTGGAGCGTGTCGCTGACGACGCTGATGAACGAGCGCATGTCGATCGGATCGCGGCTTGCGACCGGCGTGCCCGAGATGTTCGAGTTCTGCTCGAATTTGATGCTGGAAGATGGCCTTGCGATCGATGATCCCGCGGTGCGCTCCAAGCTTGCGAGCTGGGCGGTGAAGGCGAGCGGGCTGAAATACACCAGCTACCGCGCCATCTCGGCCCTGTCGAAGGGCGAACGGCCCGGTCCGGAGAACTCCATCGGCAAGCTCGTCTCCGGCCTGATGCTGCAGGACATCGCAACCTACGCGATGGACCTCGAAGGCGCCGCAGGCAGCCTCACCGGCACCGATGAGGAACAGGCCAACGGCCAGTTCCAGCAGATGCTGCTGTCGTCGCCCTCGATGCGCATTGCCGGCGGCACTGACGAGATCCTGCGCAACATCATCGCCGAGCGCGTGCTCGGCCTGCCGGGCGACATCCGCGTCGACAAGGACGTGCCCTACAACAAGATCCCGACCAAGGGGCGTTAGGGGAACGTAGGGTGGGTTAGCGAAGCGTAACCCACCATTGGCTATCAACCACGTGCGATAGAGGCGGTGGGTTACGCCTTCGGCTAACCCACCCTACGCAGACAATGGGATGCGCAATGGACGCTGCAGTGAACCAACAAGAACGCATTGACGTACTCCAAAGCCTGCTCAACGAGCGCTACTCCGTGCGCGCGTTCCAGCCGCGTGACGTGCCGCGCGACGTCATCGAGCAAATTCTGACGACCGCGCAGCGCACCGCGTCGTGGTGCAACAGCCAGCCCTGGGAAGTCCTGATCGTGTCCGGCGAGGCCAAGGAGCGGTTCCGCAAGGCGATCTATGCCGAGGCGTCGCGCGGCCTCGGCGATGATTACGATTTCACCCCGCCGCGTGAATATGTCGGGGTCTATCTGGACCGCCGCCGCGAGAGCGGCTTCCAGCTCTACAACACGCTCGGCATCGCGCGCGGCGACAGGGCGGCCTACGCAAAACAGGCGCTGGAGAACTACAATTTCTTCGGCGCACCGCACATTGCCGTGATCCACACCAACGAGCCGCTCGGCATCTATGGCGCGATCGATTGCGGCGGCTATGTCTCGAACTTCATGCTGGCCGCGCAGGCGCTCGGGCTCGGCACGATCCCGCAGGCCGCGATTGCCCGTCATTCCGGCCTGATCCGCCGCCATTTCAACCTGGCCGACGATCGCCGGGTTGTCTGCGGTATCTCGTTCGGCTATGCGGATCATGCGCACAAGGTGAACAGCTACCGCACGTCGCGCGCAACTGTGGCGGATACTGTCACATTTGTGGATGTATAGTTTCCTCAAGGCGGGAAGGTCGGTTCACCCTCCCGCCGAGGACAAGAAGAAACGACAAGAAGAACGACTAGAACAACAATGGCGAATAACGCCTCCCTGACGCCGGCGGAGATCAGCTGGCAACTGCACCGTCTGCCTGCGCTTGAGCGCGACGCGTTCATCGCCGCGCATTACCTGGGACAGCCCGTCGCCTGGAAGACCCGCTTCTTCGACGCGATCGACTGGGGCGCGGGCTCCGTGCTGCAATTCAGCTTCCTGCAACGCGGCTGGCATCGCCATTCGCGGCTCGACAACCCGATCTATGCCTATATCGACATCGAGCAACATCCGGAAACACGCGGCCTGCGCCGCGGCCGGCGGATCGATCTCGAGGGCACGATCAAGGGCGTCGACTTTGTGACCGGGATTACGCTCGCGCTCGACCGGTTCGAGATCCTGCCGGTCAATTTTCTCGACCGCTTCGTCATCAGCTCCGACAGCCGGTACTAGCTGCGGCTGCGCGGCGCGGCGGCGCGTCCGCATAGCGCGCGGCCATCGCGCTCGCCATCTCGGCCATCTTCGCGCGCAACTCCGCGGGCGCGATCACCTCGGCCTCGGCGCCGAGCCGCAGCAGCTCCGAGGCGGCGTGCCACACCGTCTTGCCGACCGGCATGGTGACGACGCGCCAGCCGTCGCGCTCAGTGCTATCAGCAAGCCGCATCCGCGCCTTCACGTAAGGGGGCGCCAGCGCATCGAACAGCTGCAGCCCGAGCGGCGACAGCCGCACCGTGGCCTCGTTCGGATGCAGCTCCGCCTCGAGCCGCGCGATCGAGGCGCGCCAATAGGCGGCGAGATCGAACTCCGCCGGCCGAGCGAACGGCATCTCCAGCGCCGTGCAATCCAGCACCCGCGCGACGCGGTAGGTGCGGACATTGCCGTCGACAAGGCCGGCGAGATACCAGCTGCCACCCTTCAGCACGAGGCCGAGCGGCGCCACGCGCCGCCGCTTCTCGGCTTTCCAGCTCTGGTAGCGGATCTCGATCAGGGTCTCGCGCAGCACCGAGGCTGCGATGGCGCGCAGATGTTTCGGCTCCTCGGTCTCGCCGAACCAGCCTGGCGCGTCGAGATGGAAGCGCTGCTGCATGCCCCGCGCGTTGGGGCGCAGATTTTCCGGCAGCGCCGCCATCAGCTTGGTCTGCGCCGCCGCCATCGCGGCATCGAGGCCGAGCGCGGCGGCGGGGCCGGGCAGCCCGGCCATGAACAGCGCCTCGGCCTCGCCCTGCGACAGCCCGTTCAGCCGCACCCGATAGCCGTCGAGCAGGCGATAACCGCCCTCGGCGCCGCGGTCGGCGTAAACGGGAACGCCGGCGGCCGAGAGCGCATCGATGTCGCGATAGATCGTGCGTACCGAGACCTCGCAGGCCTCGGCCAGTTCGGGCGCGGTGACCTGTCCCCGCGCCTGCAGGGTGGTGAGGATGGAAAACAGCCGGCTCGCACGCATGGCCAAATCATACCTGACACAAGATGTCAGGTATAGGCGGACATAAGGAGGCCATGTGCCCTGATGGCGCAAGGAGATCCGCTGATGACCACCGCTGCCCCCACTGACCGCGTCACGCTGTATTACTCGCCGCAGAGCCGTGCCACCGGCGCCCGCGTGCTGCTGGAGGAACTCGGCGCGCCCTACGATCTGCACATCCTCAACATGAAGGCGGCCGAACAGCGCAAGGACGCCTATCTCGCGATCAATCCGCTCGGCAAGGTGCCGGCGATCCACCATCGCGGCGGGCTGGTGACCGAGCAGGTCGCGATCTTCATCTATCTCGCCGACCTGTTTCCGCAGGCGGGCCTGACGCCCGCGCTGGACGACCCGCGCCGCGGCCCGTATCTGCGCTGGATCGCCTACTACGGCTCCTCGTTCGAGCCGGCCGTGATCGACCATTTCATGAAGCGTGAGCCGGCGCCGATCACGCAATCGCCTTACGCTGACTACGACACCATGCTGGCTACGCTCGAGGCGCAGCTCGCAAAGGGGCCGTATCTGCTCGGCGAGGAGATCACGGCGGCCGACATCCTCTGGGGCATCGCGTTCTCCTGGACCATGATGTTCGGCATCGTGCCCAAAAGGGACGTGTTCGTCCGCTATGCTGAGCGTATCGCCGCGCGCCCGGCTTTCATCCGGATCTCGAAGGCCGACGACGAGATGGCGGCGCAGCATGCGGCCGCCGCCGGAGTGTGATACGGATCGTGCCGATGGCAAAACCGCTGTACAGCACCAACTGCTTCAACACCCTGATCCGTGTTGCCGAGGATTGCCCGGCGCAGCGCGGTGAGGAGCCGCAGCTGCGTGGCGGCCAGCCGACGGTTGCCGTGCTGCAGTTCCGGATGATCGCAGGCGCGCCCTACAAATACACATCCGACGACGTGGTGTTCGCGACGTCGTCGGCCGGCCGCGCGCTTGATGCAAAGGCGGCGAAGAAGGCGCGCAATGCGGCCCGCGAGACGTTCTTCTCGCGCGGTCAGGCCTGCATGCGCGCCTCACCGCTCGGCAAGCGGTTCGGCTGGGGTGTGCATGCCGACGGTGAAGGCCGCATCGCGCTCTACGCCGTCGACAGCAAGCGCTACCAGGCGCTCGCCCGCGACCCGGAGGTCGCGCAGACACGCGCGATGCGGAGCAAGCGGGCGTGACGGGCGTCGCTCTCATCCTCCCCTGGAGGGGGAGGATCGGTTTGCATGCAATGCGAACCGAGGTGGGGTGGTCTCTCCACTCGGGCACGCCCGTGTTGAGAGATCACCCCACCCCGTCTCACATTCCGCTGCGCTCCATGTGAGCCGACCCTCCCCCTTCAGAGGAGGGCGAAGGGGTGCGTGCCGTGATCGCTAAAACCTCGGTGCCCGCTTCTCGGCGAAGGCCTTGATGCCTTCCTTGATCTCGTCGCCACGCATGCTGTCACGGTGGCGCTGGTCGGCGGCGGCCTCATCCAGTTCGCCGCGGGCGAATTCGTTGATCGCGCGCTTCATGCCGGCCATCGCCTTCGGCGCATTGCCGGCCAGGATCGTGGCGAGCTTGTCGACCTCCTCGTCGAGCAGGTCGAGCGACACCATCGCGGTGAGGTAGCCGATCCGGAGCATCTCCGGCGCCGTGATCTTCTGCGCGGTCAGGAACAGCATCTTGGCGTTGTCGACACCGAGCCGCGTGACGTAGCGCTCGATGCCGCTCTTGTAATAGTGCAGCCCGAGCCGCGCCGCCGGCATGAACATCTCGGCAGTATCGACGCCGATGCGGAAGTCGCAGGCCAGCGCGAGGTCGGTCGAGCCGCCATAGACGCCGCCATTGAGCCGGCAGATCGTCGGCACACAGAGATCCTCGAGCCGGTTGACCACGACCTCGAACGCCGAGCCCGCGCTCTGCTGCTCGTTGGCGCTCACTGCGCGCTCGGCCACCGAGTTGAGATCATAGCCGGCGGAGAACGCGCGGCCGGTTCCGGTCAGCACCAGCACGCGGATCGCGGGATCGGCCTCGATCCGGTCGAACAGCCTGACGAGCTCGCCAAGGTCTTCGGCTTGCAGCCGGTTGAGGTGCTTCGGCCGATTGAGGCGGATCGTGGCGCGTGCGCCGGCGATTTCGAGCACGGGTCCGCTGGCGGTGTCGGCCAACTCGGCCATATCGGTCTCCATCATTGATTCTCGAGTTCGCGCCGCTTCGCCTCGGCGTCGATGGTCTCGGCGAGATCGGGATGCCTTGCCATCAACAGGCGGAAATCGACCAGGTCAAGCACCAACAGCCGGGTCACCTTGCTGGTCGAGACGCTGGCGCCCCGCTTGGCATTGCCGAGCAGCGCCATCTCGCCGAAGAACGCGCCTTCGCCGAGCTTCACCTTGCGTCCGGGCAGGTCGACCTCGACCTCGCCGGCGGCGACGAAATACATGCAGTCGCCATTGGTATCCTTGCGGATGATCATGGTGCGCGGCGGCAGGTCCATGGTCCGCAGCACCTGGGTGACGTCGGCGATCGCGGCCGGGCCGAGATGCGCGAAGAACGGCACCTTGCTGACGGTCTCCCAGGTTCTCAGAAAATTGTCGCGGCGGGTTTCCGCGGCAAAGCCGGTCGCCAGAATACCGGTCCACAGCCCGAACACGCCGAGGCCCGAGATCATCACCATGGCGGCGACGATGCGGCCGAGTGGGGTGATCGGCACCACGTCGCCATAGCCGGTCGTGGTCAGCGTCACCACCGCCCACCACAGCGCCGCCGGCACGCTGCCGAAGGTCTGCGGCTGGACATCCCGCTCCAGGAAGTATTCGGCGACCGAGGCCAGGAACACCACCATCAGGAAGATCACCAGCACGCTGAGCAGCGGGCCGGATTCCACCACCAGCACGCGCCGGAGCTGGCGCAGGCCCGGAATGCCCGGCACCACCTTGAGCACCCAGAGCACGCCGAGCAGCCATGCGGTCTTCGGCTCGATGCCGGCGAGCAGCGCCAGCGGCACCGCCAGTGCGCCGATCGCATCGACGATACCGGCGCTGGACAGCGCATAGAACCAGAGCTTGTCCTGCCGCCGCATATGCCGCAGCCGCACCAGCCATTCGAACACGAAATAGGCAAGGCAGGCCCACAGCAGCGCATCGACCCAGTGCGGGACCGCGTCATAGGCCGGCGCGACCGTCAGCAGCGTCATCATGGCGACACCGACGGTGACCGCGACATAGGCTGCCGTGGTCATGTTGCGGCCGGCGGTGGCGGAAACGAAGCGCGTCAAGGCCGGAAGGACGAGCGGCTTGGACATCGGGACGGAGCTTGCCTGTCGCTGAACTGCTGCAATTGAGGCCCCGCGAACGGCGGAGCCTATCGTCACAACGTGCCTCTCCCGGTTGAGGCCGTCAACGCGCAGGCGGTGGCGGGATGATCGCGGCGAACGTCCCAAATGTTGGACGAATGGCCTAACCATGTTGGCCCGTTTTTGCGCCCGCGAATGTGAGAAATCAGACAAATCGTCGCTTTTTCACCGTATATCAGGGATGCTGGTCGCTAATGCGACCTCGGCCGGAATGAAGCGACTAATAAGGCGATCTTGTTCACTTCTTGAGAAATTGGTTGGTTTCCGATGGATACCTCACATCTCGCGGAGCACGCCGGCGCCGCCGGCAGTTTCTTCGCATCGATCTTCGTGGTCGCCACGCTGTCGATGCGGACCATGATCCCGTTGCGGGTCTTCGCCATCCTGACCAACATCATCCTGATCGCGACCGCCGTCCCGACCCATAATTACGCGACGCTGATCCTGCATGCCGTGCTGCTGCCGGTGAACACCTATCGGCTGCACCAGATGCTGCAGCTGGTCCGCAGCGTGAAGAAATCGGTCAACAGCGACCTGTCGATGGACTGGCTCAGGCCGTTCACGACGGAGCGCAAATGCGCCGCGGGCGAAGTCCTGTTCTACAAGGACGAGAAGGCTGACAGCATGTTCTACATTGTCAGCGGCCGCTTTCGCTTGGTCGAATCCGGCATCGAGCTGCCGGTCGGCGCCCTGGTCGGCGAGTTCGGCATGCTGTCGCCGTCGAACACGCGAACCCAGACGCTGGAGTGCGTCGAAACCGGCATGGTGCTGTCGGTGACCTATGACCAGGTCGAGCAGCTCTACGTTCAGAACCCGGCGTTCGGCTTCTACCTGCTGCGTCTGTTCAGCGCCCGCCTGTTCGAGAATATCTCGACGCTCGAGCAGCGGCTCGCGCAGCACGCCACCCCACAGGTCGCGGAGCCGAAACCTGCATGAGCCCCGCGACGAGTCCTGGAGGCGCCGCAGTGCCGGATGACGACAGTCTGCTGGCTTCGCTTCGTTACCTGTTTGCCGATATCATCGGCGATGAGGACGAGGGGCCGCCGGTGCTGCCTGACGCCTGCCCGGATCACCTCGGACCGGCGGTCACCGACGCCATCGATCTGTTGATCGCCTATCAGAGCACGAGCTACGCCCAGCTCTATATCGACCGGCTCAAGCGCTTCGTCGGCCGCCGCGGCGTCGACGATGGCCTGCTTGCCGAGATCGCGCGGCTGATGGCGGAGCGCATGGCCTATGAGGATGCGATCCGCATCGCCCAGCTCAAGCTCGAAGAAGTCAATGCGGCGGGCGGCCTTGCGGCGCGCTCGGCCGACGACGTCAAGAAACTCCGCCTTGACGAGTTGATCGACGCCTTGCCGGAGATGGTCGCCGATCCGGTGCTTGCCGTGCTCGATCAGCTCGGCTGGCGCCGCCGCCGGGTCTCGATCCGCTTCAGCGCCAACACCCGCTTCAGCGTTCGCCGGCTCAGGATCGAGGCCGGCCTGAAGCGCTGGCGGCTGTTCTCGGGGCGCTACGCCAAGGAGCGTGTCTGGGTCGAGCGCTGGCTGCACATGATCGACCGCAGCCTGGCCAAGCAGCCGGGCGCGGCCCCGGCGGTCGTCGAGACCGCGACCATGATCCAGGGCTACGGCGATCCCTATCGCCAGGGTATCGCGGATTGGCACGTGATCATCGACGGGCTGGTCAAGCCGACCTTCGACGGCGTGCTCGCGCTCCCCGATCTTGCCGCCGCCATTACCGAGGCCCGCGCCGCCGTCATGCCGGATCCTCGGCAGGCATCGCTGAAGCGCAAGATCGCCGAGATCCGCGCGCGGGTGCCGGCG
>DASVOL010000785.1:0-3504 GCA_036383375.1 Bradyrhizobium sp.
AGTGTCCCGAGTGGCAAAGGGAGCTGACTGTAAATCAGCCGCCTCATGGCTTCGCAGGTTCGAGTCCTGCCTCCCCCACCAGCCTTCGCTCGCTTCGCGAGCTACGGCTAGGCAAGCCAGCAAAACTCCATCGTAGCGAAGCAAGCGAAGGCGGGCTGTATCCGACGCGCACCAACTCCCACTCCGCCACCCCGACTCACCCCCGCAACCCACGCCGCAGCAGCTTGGCGAAATCCTGCGCCATCTGCGACGGCGCCTCCTGCGTCGGGGAGAGGATCGCGATCTGGTACTGGATCTTCGGCTTGAACGGGCGGATGGCGAGGCCTTCGGTGAAGGGCTTGCTCACCACGGGATCGACGATGCCGACGCCGCGGCCCTCGGCGACGAGCCGGCAGGCGGTCGAGAAGAATTCGGTCTCCGCCACCACGTTCCAGCGCGCGCCGTATTCGGAGAAGGCGGATGCCAGCTGCTGGTAGATCGGGTCGCCGCGAAACAGCGTGACGAACGGGACGCCGTCGAGGTCATCAGGGGTGATCTGCTTCAGCTTCGCCAGCGGATGCGCAGGCGGCAACATGCACACGCACTCATACGAGAACACCTCCATGTGCGAGGTTGGATAATCCAGCGGCAGCTCGGCGACCGCGAGATCGAATTGCTGCGTCGAGATCAGCTCGCGGACGGTCGCGGAATTGCGCGTGATGATCTTGATCTGCAACTCGGGCCTGTTCCTCGCGAACTGCGACAGCAGGCGCGGCAGCAGGCTGATCGAAATACTCGGATAGGCCGCGATCGCGAGGTGACCGCGCCGCCCGGACCTGATCTCGGCCGCAACGCGTGACGCGTTCTCGGCGGCTTCGAGGGCGCGCGCCGCCTCGACATAGAACAGCTTGGCTTCCGGGGTCGGTTGCAGGCGGCCGCCGCGGCGCAGGAAGAGATTGAGGCCGGTCTCGTGCTCGAGGCCCGCGATCATCGTGCTGATGCCGGGCTGCGACATGCCGAGCAGTTCGGCCGCCCGGGTCATGGTGCCGTGGAGCATCAGGGCGCGGAAGCATTCGAGCTGTCTGAGGCGCATCGGGCGACTATACGAATCTGCTATAATGGACACAATTAATATTATTAGAATTACATGACGGGCGGTGCTCCAATGGCGCAACGAGCCATTGAGGAGCCACCAAATGACCGCAGCAACCATCGATCTGACCCGCGCCCGTCTGATTCCGGCTCGCAACGGCGTGGCGGCTCGCTTGGATGCGGGAGAGACGGTCATGGTCGTCAACACCCACGGCAAGCAAGTCGTCGACACTTGGGCCTTCAATGCCCGCGACACCGGCGAGTTCATGTCGATGGAGCACAGCCGTGCGTCGATGCTGCGGCTGATTCCGCGTGTGGGCGATACGCTGACCACCAACCGGCGCCGCGCCATCCTCACCTTCGTCGCCGACACGACACCGGGAATCCACGACACCTTGATCGCGGCCTGCGACATTCACCGCTATCGTCAGCTCGGTGCCGCCGGCCATCACGACAATTGCACGCAGAATCTGGCGCACGCGCTCGAGGCGGTCGGCCTGTCGGCTGCGGTGACGCCGGCGCCGCTCAATCTGTTCATGAATGTACCCGTCACCGACAATGGACAACTCGACTTCAAGTCGCCGGTCAGCGAGGCCGGCCAGTATGTGGCGCTGCGTGCCGAGATGGATCTCGTCATCGTGTTCTCCGCCTGTCCGCAGGACATGGTGCCGGTGAACGACATGCGGCCGACCGGCGCTCATTTTCTCATCGCCTGATACTGTCAGCGCGGAGAACCGATCATGCGCAAGCTGCCGCCGCTCAATGCCGTCCGCGCGTTCGAAGCCGCGGCGCGCCATGAGAGCTTCACCGCCGCCGCCAATGAACTCTGCGTCACCGTCACGGCGATCAGCCACCAGGTCAGGCAACTCGAGGCGATTCTGGGCCACAAGCTGTTCGAACGCTCCGGCCGCGCGGTCGTGCTGACCGCGGAGGGCCATGCGCTGTTCCCGATGCTGCGCGACGGCTTCGACCGCATGGCGAGCGCCTTCGCCGCGATCCGTCCGCCGGCCAACGGCGATGCGATCACGGTATCGACCACGCGCGCCTTCGCCGAGCGCTGGCTGATGCCGCGGCTCGCGCGCTTCAACGCGGCGTTTCCTCATCTCGTGGTCCACATCGATGCGACCGAAGAGGTGCGGACGCCGGGTGCCGATGGCATCGATCTGGCCATCCGCTACGGTAGCGCCGATCGCGGCGGCGAGACATCGGTGCTGTTCAGCGATCGCTATATTGCTGTCGCGGCGAGCGCGATTTGTCCGCCCGATGCTCGTCTTGCCATCGACGACGTCCGCTCGCGCTCGCTGCTCGCGTTCCGCTGGAAGAACGCTGCGCTGGATTCGCCGGCGTGGTCGGCCTGGCTCGCGAAGGCCGATCATGATCCCGGCCGGGACTTCCGCATCTCCTGGTACAGCGAGGAGCCGCTGGCGCTGCATGCCGCCGAGCGCGGGCTCGGGCCGCTGTTGTGCAGCGATGCGCTGGTGGACGAGCAATTGCGTCAGGGCACGCTGCGCCGGCTCGACGGTCCCGCGCTTGCGGGCTTTGCCTATCGCCTCGTCGATGCGCCGGGCCCAGCCCGGCGCCAAGCGGTGACGGCGTTCATCGACTGGCTGCGGGCCGAGGCGGCCACCTTTCGTGCAGCTCCCGAACAGGTCATGACACGGGCTGCGTGAAATAGGGCAGGGTCTCGACACGGACCTGGTAGGTGCCTGCCTTGACCAGGCCGTCGAGATGCGCGGCGATGTCCTCGAGCGATGCGAACCAGACCTTGCGTTCGGCAACGATCTCTTCGAGCCAGCGCTCGACGACGCGCCAGCGGGCGAGCCGGCCGGTGAGGAACGGGTGCCAGATCCCCATCCAGAATCCGCCGGCCTCATAGGCCGCCTCGAACTCCTCGAACGAGGCGGCAAGACCTTCGCTCGGTGATTTGACCGGCATCATGTAGCCGATCTCCGCGTAATGGGCGAAGGGCGGCCAGTCGTCCGATCCCCAGTGCGGCGGCATCTCGTAAAGCGATCCGCGCGCGGTACGCATCTGATACGGGATGTCATCGGCCATCAGCGACGAATCATAGACGAAGCCGTGCTCGATCAGGAGATCGATCGTGGTCTGGTTGGCGTTGTAGACCGGCGCGCGGTAGCCGCGCGGCTTGCGCCCGGTCATCGCGACATGGATGCCGAGCGCGCGTTCGAAGGCTTCGCGCTGCTGCGCCGAGGAAATCTCCGTCGGATCCTCGTGGATGTAGCCGTGATGGCCGATCTCGTGGCCCGCCTTAAGGATGGCCTCTACCGCATCCGGATAGCGCTGCATGGTCCAGGCCGGCATGAAGAACGATTGCTTCAGGCCGAGGCGCCGATAGGTCTCCAGGATCCGCGGCACGCCGACGGTCGGCCCGTAGCGTCCCATCGTGATCGGGTAGAGCCGGTCGAACGAATC
>DASVOL010000786.1:0-2156 GCA_036383375.1 Bradyrhizobium sp.
CTACATCCAATACGGCGCGGTGGCGGAGATCGCGAAATATCTGGAGACCTACAAGGAGTATCCGCCGAGCCAGAAGCCCGCGAGCTTCTCGGTCGAGGGGCTGATGGAGGACATGCACCGCGCGGTCGACTCCAAGATTCCAAAGTAGCCGCCGACCGGAGCTGTGAACGGGACATGAGCGGCTCAATTAGGTCAAGCCGCTTTGAGGTGATCCAATGCGAGTGGTCATGATGAAGGAAATCGCACTTGCCGCGCTCGTCATGGTGTCGGCGCTCGTGCCAGCCTCGGCGCAGACGACGCCGGAGGAAGCGCGGGCGATCGCGCGCGACGCCTATGTCTACGGCTTTCCGCTGGTGGACAATTATCGGGTTCAATATTCCTATTTCGTCGATCGCGCCGGATCAGAATACAAGGCACCGCCGAACACGCTGTACAACAACGCACGCGTCTATACGCCCGACGACAAGGCGATCCAGACGCCCAATTCGGACACGCCGTATTCCTATGTCGGCGCGGATTTGCGCGCCGAGCCGCTGGTCTTCACGGTGCCGGCAGTGGAGAAGGGCCGTTACTACTCGTTGCAGTTCATCGACCAGTACACCTTCAACTTCGCCTATGTCGGTAGCCGCGCCACCGGCAACGGTCCGGGAAACTATCTGCTGGTGGGACCTGAGTGGAAGGGTGAGACGCCCAAGGGCATCAGCGGCGTGCTGCGATCCGAGACGGATTTCGCGTTCGTGCTGTACCGGACGCAGTTGTTCGGTCCTGACGACATCGACAATGTGAAGAAGGTCCAGGCCGGCTACAGGGTGCAGCCGCTTTCGCAATTCCTCGGCAAGCCTGCGCCCGCCACGCCGCCGGCGATCGACTTCGTCAAGCCGTTGACGCCGCAGCAGCAGAAGAATTCGCCCGAGTTCTTCAACGTCCTCAATTTTGTCCTGCAGTTCTGTCCGGTGAATCCCACGGAGAGCGCATTGCGGGTACGCTTCGCAAAGCTCGGTATCACGGACGGCAAGCCCTTCAATGCCGATCAGCTGCCGCCCGACATCCGACAGGCGGTGCAGGACGGCATCGCCGATGCGTGGAAGCAGTACGAGGCGACCGAAAAGAAGATGGCGACCGGCGAGATGACCAGCGCCGATATCTTCGGAACCCGTGCATTCCTGAAGAACGACTACCTCAAGCGCATGATCGGCGCCGTCGACGGCATCTACGGCAATTCGAAAGAGGAGGCGATCTATCCCGGCTACGTCATCGACGCCGCCGGCCAGCACCTCGACGGCACCGCCGGCCGCTACACCATGACATTTGCGCCCGGCCAGCTGCCGCCGGTCAATGCGTTCTGGTCGCTGACCATGTACGAGCTGCCGCAGCGTTACCTCGTCGCCAACCCGCTGCATCGCTATTTGATCAACTCGCCGATGCTGCCGAACCTGAAGAAGAATGCGGACGGCGGGCTGACGCTTTATGTCCAGCGCGAGTCGCCGGGCGCGGACAAGGAGGCGAATTGGCTGCCGGCGCCGAATGGACCGTTCCTGATGGCGCTTCGGCTGTACTGGCCGAAGGCGGACGCCTTCAACGGCAAATGGAAGCGGCCGCTGCTGCAGCGGGTGGATGCCACGGTCGGCGCGGCGCCGGCCGTGAGCGGCGCCGTGCCGGTCACCGTCGACAACTTCGCCCGTGCGGAGTCCGATCTCTACATCAACAACCTTGCCAAGGAGGCAGGCCTTGGCAAGCTCAGCCACCGTCGCGAACCGGCAAGCATCGACAAGCAGTCGGTCATCCGGCTCAATCGCGATACGCTCTATACATCCGGCGTGTTCGACCTCGACGCTGGTCCCGTGACGATCACGATGCCGGACGCCGGCAAACGCTTCATGTCGCTGCAGGTGATCAACGAGGATCACTACGTGCCTGCGGTGTATTACGGCGCCGGTAAACGCACCTTGACGCGCGCGAATGTCGGCACGCGCTACGTGGTGGCCGGGATTCGCACGCTGGTCGATCCGAACGACCCGAACGACCTCGCGCAGGTGCATGCGTTGCAGGATGCCATCAAGGTCGACCAGAAGGCACAAGGCAAGCTTGAGCTGCCGAGCTGGGACCAGGCCAGCCAGAAGAGCATCCGCGACGCGCTTTTGGCGTTGAATGATTAT
>DASVOL010000787.1:0-4842 GCA_036383375.1 Bradyrhizobium sp.
GCGCTGAACGGCGGCGGGAGCGGGGACGGATCAGGCATGGCGGTTCCTTGGAGGTTCCTCGAGGGTTGCACGGGAACTCCTACGCGCCCGTGGACCGTAGTTCGATAGACAAATTAGCAGATTTGCCTTAGAAAATCCGGATAAATTCAGATATTGCCGTGGATATGACAGAGATTGACAAGACTGACCGCAAAATCCTCTCGATCCTGCAAGGGGATGGAAGGATTGCCAATGTGGAGCTGGCCGAGAGAATCGGCCTGTCGCCGACCTCGGTCGGCGAACGGCTGAAGCGGCTGCAGCGCGACGGCTTCGTCGAGGGCTATGGCGCGCGGCTCAACCCGCATCGGCTCGGCCTTGGCCTGTTGGTGTTCGTCGAGGTGCTGCTCGACAAGACCACGCCCGATGTATTCGAGAAGTTCGCCAGGGCGGTGCAGAACGCCCCGGAAGTGCTGGAGTGCCACATGGTGGCCGGCGGCTTCGACTATCTGGTGAAGGCCCGCGTCGCCAACATGACCGCCTATCGCAGGTTTCTCGGCGAGACCCTGCTGGCGCTGCCAGGCGTGCGCGAGACGCGAACCTACGCGGTGATGGAGGAAGTCAAGCGCGACGCGCCGCTTCCGGTCGGCTGACAGGCGCCGGATCTGATCCACAGCCATGCGCAGGATGTCTTGGCATCGCGGCGCACCCGCGATAATTCTCCCCTCAGTTGGGGGCCACGACATGGACGACGCCAATCAGCCGATACGTGCGAAGCGAACCGGGTTTGCCGGCGCGCTTTGCGCAGCCATCCTGTCGCTGTCCGCGATGACGCCGTCCGGCGCGACCGAGCTCAGCTCCGGCATCATGCAGCTCTATACGTCGGTCTCGATCTATCCGCCGTCCGCTTCGACGATGACGGTGTGTTACGGCTTCGTCTGCCGGCGCCGCGAGATGCTCGACTTCGGCGCGGCGGACAGGGCGGCCCTGACCAGGATCATGGCCACGGGCCGCGCCAACGCTGCCGCCGAACGCGCAGCCGTGCAAAAGGCCGTGATCTGGTTCGACCGCCGGATGGGGCCGATCCTCGGCACCGACAAGCGCGTGGCGAAAGCGGACTTCCGCGCCAACGACGACAAGCACAATTACGATTGCTGGGACACCACGCGTAACACGACCAGCCTGATGCTGGTGATGCAGTCGTGGAACCTGTTCAAGTTTCACGACGTCGGCGATCCGCACTATCGCGGATTTTCGTTGGGGCAAACGCCGCACAACACCGCCGTTCTGCTCGAACGCGCCACCAAGGTGGAATGGGCCGTCGATCTCTGGCCCCGCGGCTATCTGCAGCCGCCTGACGTCATGACCGTCGCCAAATGGGTGACGGAGGATTGAACGGCTGAGCGTTCGTGCCGCGCGTTCCAAGGCAGGCCGAGAAAAGTTCAACGCCGTGGCGCGCGGGCGCCGTGCCCGCTCCGCCGAACGTCACGTCGTGTGATGTTGGATCGGCCCTCACTCCCGGATCGTGTCCGAGAGTGCGCCGCTGGATCTCGCGCGGAGCGCTAGACCTTGAGGTTCTCGGCTGACGTCTTGCCGCGATTGGCGATCTCTTCGTATTCAACAGACTGGCCTTCGTTGAGGCTCTGAAGACCGGCCTTCTGAACTGCTGAAATATGAACGAAAATGTCCTTGCCGCCTGTAGCGGGCTGGATGAATCCATAACCCTTGGTCGGGTTGAACCACTTCACTGTACCTTTGGGCATTCCAGTCGTCTCCGCGGAATCAATCGAAAACAGACCAGTCGGTCCCCGCACAAACCGGCTTGTCCGTACCGGACAGGATAGCAGTTTGAAAAAAGCTGGGTAGATCAAACCACGGTGTGTTTTTGCCCGGAAACAACCCGCTTTGCGGGGTTTTGCTGCCGGATTGCCTGTTTCGTGGTCAATTGATGCGCTGCAAAAAAGATCGGTTCCAGTGAACCGAATTGGATCAATGGCCCCCGCGCGCGGGCCTTCTGCCAGTGCGCGGGGAGATGGATCGGCCGCGTCTCAATAGGTCGCGGAGAGATACTCGACGATCTTGCCGACGTCGGCCTGGTCGATCGGCGCGCCGTAGACCTTGATCATCTTGGTCACCTCGGCCTGCCAGAAGTCCTTCTTGAACTTTTCGCCCTGCGGCTGGGTCTTGATGTAGTCGGCCGAGTGGCAGGCGGTGCAGTTGTTCTGCACCACATCGAGGTTGGGGCCCGGCTTGAAGGCCGCGGTCTCCTCGGGAAGCGTGTAGTTGACGGGCGCGGCCATCGTAGCTCCGATCGACAGCGTGGCGATCGCGGCGAGGGAGGCAAGCAGCTTGCTGGTCATGATGCTTCTCCTCACGCCGCGGTGACGCGCACGGTTTCGACGACATTGCGCAGATAGCCCGCCGGATTCCACAACGGATCCATCGGCTGGGTGTCGCCGGCATTGTTGGTGGCGCGCACCTTCAGCTCCGACGCGCCGGCCGGCAGCGCGACCTTCAGCTTCCATTCGCGGAAGGCGTACTTGCCGAGGTCCTTGCCGAGCTTGGCCGGTGTCCAGCTCTTGCCGCCGTCGGTCGAGACCACGACCTCCTTGATGCCCTTGCCGCCGTCGAAGGCGATGCCGCGCAGCGTGGTGCGGCCGGCCTTCAGATTGGCGCCGTCGGCAACGCTGGTGATGAACGAGCGCACCGTGAAGCGGTTGATCGGGATCGTCGCCTTTGGCGCCGTGCCGGGCTCGACCGCGTTGTTCGGCGTGTCCGGAATCCGGTAGGCGGATTTCATCCAGAAGCCCTCGAACACATTGTCGATCACGGTGATCTCGTTGAGGTGCTTCACCCAGTAGGTGCCGTAATAGCCGGGCACCACGAGGCGGAGCGGGAAGCCGTTGAGGAACGGCAGGTCCTCGCCGTTCATGCCCCAGGCCAGCATGACCTCGCCGTCGCGTGCATGGTCGATGTCGAGCGCCTTCACGAAGTCGGGCGTCGTCTCCATCACCGGGCCGTCCATGCCATTGAAGGTGACCTGCTTGGCGCCGGCCTGCACGCCGGCCATGTCGAGCACGGTCTTCAGCGGCACGCCGTGCCAGCGCGCGCAGCCCATCGCGCCGTTGCCGAGCTGACCGCCGGCGACGCGCGGATTGAAGAAGCCGCGGCTGTTGCCGGAGCACTGGTTGACGGCGACGAGCTCGGTAGCTTTGAGCTTCCGGATCTCCTTCAGCGACAGCTTCAGCGGCTTGTCGACCTTGCCCTTGATCTCCAGCGTGAACTTGTCCGGATCGAGATCGTAGGGGACGCCGGCGAGGTGGTAGCGGACGAAGAATGCGTTGTTCGGCGTGAGGGGGCCGTCGTTGAAGATCGCAAACGGCGTTTCCAGCTGCGGCGGCCGGGCGGTCAGGCCGATCATCGGGCGCTTCTGCGGGTAGCGCACCAGCGGCCGTTCGCCATTGCCGAAGGGCATCGTCACGGTGTCGAGGGCGAATGCGCCCCTTGATCCCAGCCCCGTCACCAAAGCGGCCAACCCGGCGCGCTTCATCAAGTCTCGTCGATCGAGCATTCCGCTTCCTCCGAAGCTGTTCTGTCGTGAGCTGGTCATCACCAGGCTCACCTTGGCTTGCGCGCCTTCGCATCATGGAATGCGCGCGGCGACAAATGTCGCATCGGACAACTGCAAGTCAATTGAGCTTTCGCAGCGTCCACCGCCGCTGCGTCGCAACAACGAAAAGCCCCGGTCGCATCAGACGACCGGGGCATTTCCATCAAGACGAAGGTTGGATCAGTAGCAGACGTTCACGGTACGATAGCGATAGCCGTACGGCGTCATCACCAGGCGGGTGACGTAGCAGCCGGAATCGACGAAGCCGACGGAGATGCCCGGGCCGCCCCAGAAGTGGTGGTGGTACGGATGCCAGAAGAACGGCTTGGCCGAAGCCGAGGTCGGCGCCAGCGCGGCGGCAGCAAGCGTTGCGGCGGTCGCGAGAGCGAGCGTGACTTTGCGAAGCATGGTCGTCTCCTTCAGATGCGCGTTGAGCTGTGTCGCGGCGCGGTTGCAGTGTTACCCATCGCCAGTCAGTCGCATCCGGCACCGGGCGCGTTCGAGCATCTCTGCTGAACGCAGCTTCGGATGTGCGGCAGGTCACATTGAGTGAAGGGGAAGGTGAACCCGGTCAGGCCGCGACGGCACGCCGGTCGTCGACCAGCGCCGACAGCACGCGCGTCGCCTCGACGGTGCGCACGGTCATCGGCTCGTTGCGGCCGCGGATCGCGACCTCCTGCGCCGGCAGGGCATCGTCGGCGAGGCCAGCGGTGACGCGCACCTCGTCGGAGATCACCGCCTCGCAGGCCAGTGCCTTCGTCATGTCCTGCAGCCGCGCCGCGACGTTGACGGCATCGCCGAGCGCGGTGAACACCATGTGGTCGCGATAGCCGATGTCGCCGACGATCACCTCGCCGCCATGGATGCCGATGCCGAAGCGGATCGGCTCGCGCAAATCGTGGCTGAGAAACTGGTTCAGCTCGTCGATATTGGTTGCGATCAGCGCTGCGGCGCGCAGCGCCTGGCGGCAGGCCACCTGGCGGTCGGTGCTGAGCCCGAACAGCGCCAGCATGCCGTCGCCGATGAACTGGTTGGGCCGGCCGCCGGCTTCCAGCACCGCCTGCGACACCGCACCGAGAAAGCGGTTGACGATGAACACGGTGTCGAACGGCAGTCGCTTCTCGGCAAGCTGCGTCGAGCCGCGCATGTCGACGAACATGCTGACGAGGTAGCGCTCCTGGCCGACCCGTGTCGGATTGGCGGCGTGCGCATTGGCCGACATCGTGTGCGGCAGGAACAGCTGGAAGAAGGTCAGG
>DASVOL010000788.1:0-4334 GCA_036383375.1 Bradyrhizobium sp.
GCCAAGTTCAACGTCACCCAGGGCAAGAACTTCGATTCCACCGGCAGTCTCGGCCCGTGGATCGTGCCTTACACCAGTGAGGCGCAGATCGCCGATATCCGGCTGACCACGCGGGTCAATGGCGAAGTCAGGCAGGACGACCGCACCTCGCGCTTGATCTTCGGCTTCCGCTACCTCATCAACTACATCTCGACCTTCACGACGCTGGTTCCCGGCGACATCATCGTCACGGGAACGCCGACCGGCGCAGGTGCGCGGTTCGATCCGCCGCGCTATCTGAAGCCCGGCGATGTCGTCGAGGTCGAGGCCGAAGGCGTTGGTATCCTGCGCAACGGCGTCGTCGACGAAGCGAGCTAACCTCACAGCGAGTGGACAGTGCCATGACCTCAACATCCGGCGGCGAAGCGATCGTCAACGGCCTCGTCGCTCACGGCGTCGACACCGTGTTCGGCCTGCCCGGCGCGCAGATCTATGGCCTGTTCGATGCCTTCCACCAGGCGCAGCTCAAGGTGATCGGCGCCCGGCACGAGCAGGCCTGCGGCTACATGGCGTTCGGCTATGCCCGCTCCAGCGGCAAGCCCGGCGTGTTCAGCGTGGTGCCCGGCCCCGGCGTGCTCAACGCCTCGGCGGCGCTGCTGACCGCCTTCGGCTGCAACGAGCCGGTGCTGTGCCTGACCGGCCAGGTGCCGACGCAATTCCTCGGCAAGGGCCGCGGCCATCTGCACGAGATGCCGGACCAGCTCGCGACCTTGCGCACCTTCGTGAAGTGGGCCGACCGGATCGAATATCCCGACAACGCGCCTGCGCTGGTGTCGCGCGCATTCCAGGAGATGCTGTCGGGCCGGCGCGGTCCCGCGTCGCTGGAGATGCCGTGGGATGTCTTCACCCAGCGCACCCAGGTCGCGTCAGTCAGTCCGTTTGATCCGTTGCCGGCGCCGCAGCCCGATCCGGATCGCATCAAGGCGGCCGCCGATCTGATCGCCGGCAGCAAGGCGCCGATGATCTTCGTCGGCAGCGGCGCCATCGAGGCCCGCGAGGAGATCCTCGAACTCGCCGAGATGATCGACGCGCCCGTGGTCGCATTCCGCAGCGGCCGCGGCATCGTCTCCAATGCGCATGAACTCGGGCTCACGATGGCCTCGGCCTACAAGCTCTGGCCGAAGACCGACCTGATGATCGGCATCGGCACCCGCATGGAGCTGCCGACGATGTCGCGCTGGCCATATCAGCCGGCCGGGTTGAAATGCGTGCGGATCGACATCGATCCGGTCGAGCTGCGCCGCTGGCCGGCCGATGCCGCTGTGATCGCGGACGCCAAGGCCGGCACCGCCGACCTCATCGCGGCGGTGCGCAAGGCCGGCTACAGGAAGACCTCAGGCCGCCGCGCCGCGATCCGCGAGGCGACCGCGGCCACCGAGCACGAGATCCAGCGCATCCAGCCGCAGATGGCCTATTTGAAGATCCTGCGCGAGGTGTTGCCGGCGAACGCCATCGTCACCGATGAGCTGTCGCAGGTCGGCTTCGCCTCCTGGTACGGCTTTCCGATCTACGAGCCGCGCACCTTCATCACCTCGGGCTATCAGGGCACGCTCGGCTCGGGCTTCCCGACCGCGCTCGGCGCCAAGGTCGCCAATCCCAACAGGCCCGTGGTCGCGATCACCGGCGACGGCGGCTTCATGTTTGGCGTGCAGGAGCTTGCCACCGCCGTGCAGTTCAAGATCGGCGTGGTGACGCTGGTGTTCAACAACAACGCCTATGGCAATGTCCGTCGCGACCAGCGCGAGCGCTTCGACGGCCGCGTCGTCGCATCGGACCTCGTCAATCCCGATTTCGTCAAGCTCGCGGAGTCCTTCGGCGTCGGAGCCGCGCGCGTCACCTCGCCCGATCATTTCCGCCCCGTGCTGGAGAAGGCGCTGGCCGACGGCGGGCCCTACGTGATCTCGGTGGAAGTGCCGACCGATTCGGAAGTCTCGCCCTGGGCGTTCATTCATCCGGCAAGAAACAACTAAGCGCTCTTCACCCCGCGTTGCAGCCGCGACGCGGCGATCACGAGCAGGCCGGCGCCGGCGACCGACCAGCAGGCGACCGGCGCCCAGTGCACCAGCGGCGCATAGTCCGGTATCTTCTGCAGACCGCCCGCGACCGCCGCCATCCGCGCAAAGGTCGCGAGCGCCAGCGCCGAGAACACGAGGCCCGTGACCTTGCCCTCCGCGCCGGTCTCCCCGATCGCAAGCGCCGCGGATACCGCGCTCATCAGCATGCAGCCCCAGGCCGCACCCGCCATGAACTGCGCCACGATCAGGACGTTGAGGCTTCCGGCAATCTCGGCAGCCAAGATGGCGAATGCGCCGAGCAATCCCGCCGCACCCATCACGATCAAGCCGCCGCGATGCTTGACGACAATGCTCGCCGGAAACATCGCGATGTTGAAGCCGATCCAGAACACCGGCATCAGCCATTGCAGCTCATTCGATTTGGCAAAGCGCAAATAGAACGGTGCGCTGTTGATGTTGAAATGCAGCTGATAGCCGAGCGAGAGCAGCACCATCGATCCGATCAGGAACATCGGTATCGCGCCGAGTCGCCTGGCCGGTGGTGCGAGCCGCCCCGGCTGCGCCTCCTCGGCGACGCGGCGCTCGATCCCCGAGAACGCCAGCGCGGTCAACAGCAGCACCGCGCCGGACAGCACGAACGGCAGCCGCGCATCATGATCGCGCAGCACGACGCCGAGATAGGGCGAGAGCGCGCCGGCGATGCCGTAGCCCAGCATTGCCAGCGCAGCGAGGAATGGGACGGAAGGTTGCGCGCGATACTTTCCGAGCAGCGTCAGTGGCGGCGCACGCAAGGCCGACGACGTCACCGCCCAGATCACGATGAGCAAAATCAGCCAGACCTTTGCGCCCGGCCCGGTCCCGGCCACATAAGGCAGCGCGACGAAGGCGGCGCAGGAGATCGCGGCGAGAACGCCGACGAACACGCCGAGCCGGCCGACGAGGCTCGATATCCTGTCGGCGGCCATGCCCATCGCGGTGTCGGTGACGGTGAAGATGCCCTGATCCATCATCAGGATCAGGATGACGGTCGACGGCGCGATGCCGACATCGGCACACAGCTTGGGCAGGTAGATCAGGTAGGTGGTCCAGCCCAGCGTAAACACGAGCTGCAGCACGGCGAGATAGACGCCGGTGCGGTTGACCGCGCGGTCGGCCTTGGTGGTCATCCGCCAAGTCTAGACCACCTGGCGCTTCAGCGCACCTTGCGGAAGGTCAAATTGATGCGCTGGCGGCCGAGCACACTGTGCTCGCCATCAGCGAGCGCCGCCACGCCGTGATAAAATAACCGTGACGGCCCGCCCCACACCGCAACATCGCCATGTTCGAGCCGATAGCGGCGCGGCGTGTCGCTGCGCTTCAGCCCGCCGAACAGGAAGACCGCCGGCAACCCGAGCGAGATCGAGACGATCGGCGCGCCGTAGTCGAGCTCGTCCTTGTCCTGGTGCAGCGACAGTTTTGCGCCGGGCACATAGCGATTGATCAGGCAGGCCTGCGGCGCGAAGCCATCGAAGCCGGCCTCCCCAGCCGCATCGGCTGCGAGCCGGCGCAGCACCTCCGGCATTTCAGGCCAAGGCTGTCCACTATCAGGATCGATCGGATCATAGCGATAGCCGCGGGGATCGGAGACCCAGCCGACGCTGCCGCAATTGGTCATCGCGACCGACATCCGGTGACCGCCCGGCGTGATCAAATGCCGGAACGGCGCCTGCTTGACGATAACGCGCAAGGCCGGGACCAGCTCGGCCTCGAACGGCCGCACAAAGCCGCGCAGGAGCACCGCGCCGTCCGCGATCATCTCGCGCGGCGGCCGGGCATCGCCGATGGTCTCGAAAAGATCAGCAGCCACGCCTCTGCACACTCACTTTGCGTCGTGGAAGATCACGCCAACGGTGTGGCGATGGCCGGTCCTGATCCGGCTGACGCCATGGCGCAGATTGACACGATATGGCCCGCGCGTCCCCTGCACCGGACGATGATGCACGGCAAACGCCACCGCATCGCCCTTGGAGAGCGGCACCACCTCGGGACGCGACTGCATCCGCGGTCGTTGCTCGGTCAGCACGAACTCGCCGCCCGTGAAATCGCGACCCGGCTCCGACAACAAGATCGCGACCTGGATCGGAAATACGTGCTCGCCGTAGAGATCCTGATGCAGGCAATTGTAGTCGCCTTCGCCATATTGCAGCAGCAGCGGCGTCGGCCGCGTCTGCCCGGCGTCATGGCAGCGCTTCAGGAACGCCGCGTGCAACGGCGGATAGCTGATCTCGATCCCCATCGTCT
>DASVOL010000789.1:0-3891 GCA_036383375.1 Bradyrhizobium sp.
CCGCGGCTGCTGCTGCTCGACGAACTCGCCGCCGGCCTCAATCCGGCGGAACTCGACTGGATCGCCGGCCGCATCAAGGCGCTCGCCGCGACCGGCATGGCGATCATCGTGGTCGAGCATCTGATGGGCTTCATCGAGCAGATCACCGACCGCGTCATCGTGCTCAATGCGGGCAAGGAGATCTTCGAAGGCACGCTTGCGACCGCGGTGCGCGAGCCGCAGGTGATCGAGGTGTTCCTGGGAGGCGAGCATGCCCACTGATGCAGCGTCGCTTCTGGACGCCAAGGGCGTCGATGCCGGCTACGGCACCATGCAGGTGTTGTGGGGCGTCGATCTCGACGTCCGCCCCGGCGAGACCGTGCTTCTGCTCGGCGCCAATGGCGCGGGCAAGACCACGTTCCTGAAATCGCTGGTCGGCCTGATCGAGGCCCGCAACGGCCACATCAGGCTCGGCGGCGAGGACATCACGAAAATGCGATCTTCGGACCGCATGAAGCGCGGCATGACCTACATGTCGGAGCTCGCGGTGTTTCCCGATCTGTCGATCGAGGAGAACATCCGCGTCGGCGCGCAGGCGCTCGGCCATGCCAACCCGGGCGCGCGGGTCGACGAACTGTACGGCCTGTTTCCGGTGCTGCGCGACAAGCGCCGCGATCCGGCGTCCAGCCTGTCCGGCGGCCAGCGCAAGATGCTCGGCATCGCCAAGGCGCTGTCGGCCGAGCCGAAGCTCCTGGTCATGGACGAGCCGTCGGCCGGGCTGTCGCCGCTGTTCGTCAAGGAGGTGCTCCGTGCCCTGTCGAGCCTGCAGGGCCGCGGCCTGGCGCTCTTGATCGCCGAGCAAAATATCGGTTTCCTCGAGATTGCCACCCGCGTATTCGTGCTGGAGGGCGGGCGGATCCGCTTTTCCGGCTCGGTTGCCGAGATGAGCGGCAATGAAGAGCTGCACCGGGCCTATTTCGGGCTGAAGTGACACTGGCGGAAGCGGTTTCGAGCGAAGTGGACGCCGGTTCGCGTGAAGAAAACGCGTCAAAAAAGGAGCGCTAGCGCCGATCTGGAAATCGGCGCCGGTTCGCGCGACAATCAGCTGCAAGACCTTATGAGTTGCCAGCCAGCAAGCCGTGAAGTGCAAGCCTCAAAGTGAAAGCCATGCCGAAAAATCCGACACTCGCCTCCCTTGCCGCCGACCTCGCCAGCGGCGCAACCTCCGCCCGCAAGCTCGTCGAGCAATGCATCGCCAGGATCGCCGATCCGTCAGGCGAGGGCCAGCGCACCTTCATCCATGTCGACCGCGAGGCGGCGCTGGAGGCCGCCGACGCGATCGACCGCCTGCGCAAGGCCAACGCGGCGCCGTCGCCCTTTGCCGGCATTCCGGTCTCGATCAAGGATCTGTTCGACATCAAGGGGCAGGTGACCCGCGCCGGCTCCCGCGCGCTGGATGATTCCGCGCCGGCGGATGCCGATGCGCCTGCCGTGGCACGGCTCAAGCGCGCCGGCTTCATCGTGATCGGCCGCACCAACATGACCGAGTTCGCCTATTCGGGCATCGGCATCAACCCGCATTACGGGACCCCGAAGAGCGCCTGGAACCGGAGCGTCGGCCATGTGCCCGGCGGCTCGTCCTCGGGCGCGGCGGTTTCGATCGCCGACGGGATGGCGTTCGGCGCGCTCGGCACCGACACCGGCGGCTCCTGCCGGATCCCGGCCGCCTTCAACGGCATCGTCGGCTACAAGCCGACCCAGCGCCGGATTCCGCTCGATGGCGGCGTGCCGCTGTCGTTCACCCTCGACAGCTACGGCCCGCTGGCCAATTCGGTGGCCTGCTGCGCCGTGCTCGACGCGGTGCTGGCCGACGAGCCGGTGACGCCGGTCGCCGCGCGCCCGGTGAAGGGCATGCGGCTCGCGGTCCCGACCACGGTCGTGCTCGACGACCTCGACGACGCCGTCGCAAAGACCTTCGAGCGCGCGCTGGCGACGTTGTCGCGCGCCGGCGCGTTGATCGAGCGCATCGAGGTGCCCGAACTGCTCGATGTCGGCGTGATGAACACCAAGGGCGGGTTTTCCGCGGCCGAGAGCTATGCCTGGCACCGCTTCCTGCTGGCCAGCAAGGGCGACATCTACGATCCCCGCGTCGCGGTGCGGATCCAGCGCGGCGAGGGGTTTCTCGCGGCCGACTATATCGACATCATCAACGCGCGGCGGTCGTTCATCGCCCGGACCGAGGCGCGCATCGCGCCCTATGATGCGATGGTGCTGCCGACCACGGCGAACCTGCCGCCGACCATTGCCAGTCTCGCCGACGACAAGGCATTCGCCACGGAGAACCTGCGCGCGCTGCGCAATCCCTCGCTGATCAATGTGCTGGACGGCTGCGCGATCTCGCTGCCCGCGCATCGCGAGGGCGAAGCGCCGGTCGGTCTGATGCTCGCCGCCGCGGGCGGTTCGGATCGCCGCATCTTCGAGCTTGCGGCCGGAATGGAGACCGTCATCCGTGTTTGATCTCACCTTCAATGTCGACGACAAGGGCGTCGCGACGCCGCTGACCCTCGAAATCAAACAGGCGGTGATCGCCGGCTGGACCGGCCGCGATCCGGTGGCGCGCGATAAGCACATCGCCGAGCTCGAGGCGCTCGGCATCGCACGGCCCGCGACGACGCCGATCTATTACCGCTGCTCGGCGCGCCGGCTCACCTTCGCCGACACCATCGAGGTCTGCGGCGAGGACTCGAGCGGCGAGGTCGAGTTCGTGCTGATCGGCTGGCAGGGACGCATCTTCGTCGGCTGCGGCTCCGACCACACCGATCGCAAGGTCGAGAGCTATAGCGTCACGGTGTCGAAGCAGATGTGCGACAAACCTGTCGCGTCTGAGCTGTGGGAGCTCGAGGACGTCATCGATCACTGGGACCAGCTGATCCTGCGCTCCTGGGCCACGATCGGCGGCCAGCGCGTGCTCTACCAGGAAGGCACGCTCGATCACATGCTGCCAGTCAAGGACCTGATCGCGCGCGGCTTCGACAAGGGCGCACTGCCCGACGGCTGCGCCATGTTCGGCGGCACCTTCGCGGCCAAGGGCGGCATCCGCCCGGCCAGCCGCTTCGAGTTCGAGCTGGACGACCCGGTGCTGAAGCGGAAGATCAGCCATGGGTATGACGTGGTGACGCTGCCGGTCAGGGGCTGATTTCCATCCACGCGTGACCCTGTGGAGAGCCAGTTGGCACTTTCTCCGCGTGTCGTCCCTGCGAAAGCAGGGACCCATACGCCGCGGCTTTCGCAAAGGGCACGCGGCCAGACGGCTTTCGAACAACCGGCGCCTGTGGTTATGGGTCCCTGCTTTCGCAGGGACGACACCGTGATTGTGGCCGCGTTCTCGGCATATTGGATCGGAAATCGGGTGGCGCCAGCCGCGTTCGTACGCCAGATTTCCCTACATGACAGCAACAGCCAAGACCATCGCCCGCAGTCCTGTCTCCGGCGTCCCCGCCCGTGTCGACGGGCTCGCCTGGGACCAGATCACGGCCGACCTCGACGGGCAGGGATGCGCCGTCTTGGGCGGCCTGCTGACGCCTGAGGAATGCGACACCATCGCCGCGCTCTATCCCAATGACGGCCGGTTCCGCAGCCGGGTCGTGATGGGCCGTCACGGTTTTGGCCGCGGCGAGTACAAATACTTTTCCTATCCGTTACCGGACCTGATCGCGGAGCTGCGGCCGGCGCTGTATGCGCGGCTGACCGCGACCGCCAATCGCTGGAACAAGACGATGGGGATCGAGATCAGCTATCCGCCGTTGCACGCGGCGTTCCTGAAGCGCTGCCATGACGCCGGGCAGACGCGGCCGACGCCGCTGCTGCTGCAATATGGCGAAGGCGACTACAATTGCCTGCATCAGGATCTCT
>DASVOL010000790.1:0-3997 GCA_036383375.1 Bradyrhizobium sp.
CGCGGCCCGAGCCTGCACCCGTCGTCACGCCGGCGCCCGCCGCGCCAGTCCCGCCAGCGACGTCAGTTGCGGAATCCGTGCTGCTCGATCAGTCCACGCCCAAGCCCACCGTCAGCTCGCCGGATCTGCAGCCCGGCGGCCAGCCATCGCCGGACACGCCGCAACGCTAGAGCGTTATCGAGGACGATCATGAGCGGAGAAACGGCCCTTCCGATCGCCGATTCGACGACCACCCGATCGATCTTCGACTGGCTGGAACGGTTCGCCGCCTGCGTCAGGGCGGTCGACTATGCGGCCGCCCGTCCGTTCTGGCATTCGGACATCATCTCGTTCGGCACCTATCAGGAATTGATCCACGGCCGCGCGCGCTGGACCGAGATGCAGTGGGATAACGTCTGGCCCCGCACCGCGGATTTCGCCTTCGATCTCGAACATACGGAAGTGCTGATCAGCGCCGACGGCGGCATGGCGACGGTGATCACGCCGTGGACGAGCACCGGCTTCCATGCGGACGGCAACAGCTTCGACCGGCCGGGGCGGGCGACGATCATTCTCGCCCGTCAGGCCGACGGACGCTGGCTCGGCATCCACTCCCACATGTCGTTGCGCCGCGGCGTGCCGCAGGACAGCCACGGCAACCGGCCCGTCAAGGCCCGCTGACTGTGAGGTGGTTAGCTAGCTCATTAGCGCCGAGCCATAGCCTGATTGAGGCGAGTTGGACGAAGGCGAGGTCATCGGCGGCAAGCTTGTCGTAGCGCGTCGCTACCCGACGACATTGCTTGATCCTGTTGACGAACCGCTCAACTCCTTATGGCAGCCCACCCCCAAGTCGGTGAGTTCGTAGTGCACGATTCGAGCTCCCGGTTTGAGAGTTCGAATCACAGCTCGGAGCGTGACCTCAATGTGAAGCTTCCCGTCCAGGCGTGGCCGGATGACTTCGAACGCAGTCCCCTTCTGGTCCTAACCGGCTGACCCGGCGTGTCCGCGCTCTTAACCTCATGCGGTCGGGCGTTTCGATCGCACGATGATTTCTGCTTTCACGGAATTAGCGATATAGCATTCTTCGTGCGCACGATGATGAAGCGCATCGAGTTCGGGTTCGCCTGGTTGCTTGCTCCCGCAGAAGGTCACATCTGGGTTCAACACGATATTCGAAACGTAGAGTTTGCCTGCATCGTTGGGCGCCATTGTGCCGATCGCTTCATCCAAATAGCGATCAATGACGAAACCCTGTTTCGCCGCAAAGGAAAGGAAGAACAACATATGGCAGCTCGAAACCGCCGCCACGAGCGCCTCTTCCGGATCGACCGCGGCCGCAACTGAATATGGAAGCGGCACGCTCGAAGGCGCCGACGACGCTACCACTTCGAGGCCTCCGTCGAAGCGCCAGACATGACCGCGACTGTATTTGTTGTCGATGAAGGCAACGCCTTGCCGCTGCCACTCGACCCTCGCGTGGTACTCATGGGTCATTCCGACTTCCTCTCGCGGCCGTAGGACGGCATTCCGCGGAAATGTTGCTGAGAGTCATAGCGGCGCACTTGGCCGGCAACAAGGCATCTCAAATACAGGCCCACCACGCGGCGCAGGGGTCCACTTCTGGCCCTTCAGCGACCTCGGGAAACGTCCGCTTTCCCGCCGCTGTTAGGGGTTGAGCGACATCAGGCGGCCAGCCGCTAAATGAGAACATAGCCTAAATGATTTGCCTTGTGCGCCGCGAGACGCTGCGGCGTTCGTCGACATGCGGGCCGTAGGCGCTCTGCGCGTCGGCCAATGACCCACGCCGCAGCCCACGGGTCTGCGGTTCATGCGCGGCGGTGGCGATCAGATGGGCCAGGAAGGAAGGGTCGCCGTGGGGCAGCGGGATCTTGGGCGCCCAATGGGTGGTCACGGTGAGCGGCACCAGCGCCGTGCCGGTCGCCCCGGCCGTGTCGGTGAACTCGCCGTCCAGCACCTCTGATTGATCGATATCGAGCATCGCCTGCGACCCGTTGGAACGTCATAGTTTGGGACGTTGCGTCCCTCTGCAACACCCTCATGGCAAGGGTCATGCCCGCCATCCCCAGTTCGTTCCACGGCAGTCGAAAACGTGGTTTCCAGATTATTTATCAAGTTCTCCTAGCGTTGGATTCGCCGGAACCACTATCTTGAGGGTGTGTAGAATCACCGGGCGCCGTCCCAGATCGAGACATGTTCGATGCCTCCTGTCCCGCCAGCTGCCAGCATCCTCGACTCGCTCGGCCAAGCGACATTCGCCTGGGACCTGGCGAGCGATGCGATTGCCTGGAGCGACAATGCGGCGACGGTCTTTCCGGATATCCCCCTCACAGCGCGGGCCAGCGGCGCCGAGCTCGCAAAGCTGATCGAGCCGCTGCGCTCGGTTCGATCAGATGCGCTTGGCCAGACCGGACCGGCGCGGGGCAGCGAGGGCGTTCCCTACCGGATCGAATATGGCGTGCGGGCCGTCACCTCAGCGCCGGTGATCTGGATCGAGGAAACCGGCTGCTGGTTTGCCGGCGCCGACGGGCGGCCGGCGCGCGCGCAGGGCGTCGTCCGCATCAACAATGAGCGGCATGCCCGCGACGAGCAGCTGTTGAAGCTGTCGCGGCACGATCCGCTGACCAATGAGCTCAACCGCACCCATCTGATCGCCTCGCTCGCCGAGTCGATCGAGGAGTGCGCGCGCTTCCGCACCTCCTGCGCCTTCATGCTGATCGGCATCGATCATCTGGCGCGGGTCAACGATGCGTTCGGTTTCGATGTCGCGGACGCGGTCATCGCCGAGGTGGCGAAACGGATTCGGGCCCGGCTGCGCAGCGGCGACATGCTCGGCCGTTTCTCCGGCAACAAGTTCGGCCTGATTCTGCGCAACTGCACCGTCGACGACACCAACGTCGCGGCCGAGCGCTTCCTCGCCGCGGTGCGCGACGAGGTGGTGCCGACCAGGTCCGGCCCGGTGTCGGTGACCGCATCGATCGGCGCCGTCACCATCCCGCGCCATGCGAAGTCGGCGGAGGAGGCGGTCAATCGCGCCCAGGAGACGCTGGACGCCGCCAAGAGCCGCCGCGCCGGATCGTTCGCGCTGTGGAAGCCGAATGTCGAGCGCGACGCGCAACGCCGCGTCAACATCCGCGTCACCGACGAGATCGTCACCGCGCTGAACGAGCGCCGGATCGTGATCGGCTTCGAGCCGGTGGTCGATGCGCGCTCGCGGCAGCCTTCGTTCTACGAGTGCCTGGTCCGCATGGAGCAGGACGACGGCCGCGCGCTGCTCGCGCCCGACATCGTGCCGGTCGCCGAGCGGCTCGGCCTGATCCGGCTGGTCGATCACCGCGTGCTGGAGCTTGCGATCGCCGAGCTCGCTGCCGCGCCGAGCGTGCAGCTCAGCCTCAACATCTCGCCGGACACCACGATGGATCCGGACTGGTGGGCCACCATCGAATCGCTGATGCGCGCGCATCCCGGCGTCGGCGAGCGGCTGATCGTCGAGATCACCGAGACGGTCGCGATCCAGGATATCGACGACGTCCGCGGCTTCGTCACGCGGCTGAAGAATTTCGGCAGCCGGATCGCGATTGACGATTTCGGCGCCGGCTACACCTCGTTCCGCAATCTGCGCAAGCTCGGCGTCGATATCGTCAAAATCGACGGCGCCTTCGTGCAGAACATCGTGCGTTCGGCCGACGACCGCGCCTTCGTGCAGACGCTGATCGATCTCGCGCGCCGCCTTGAAATCAAGACGGTCGCCGAATGGGTGCAGGACGAAGAAGCCGCCGTGATGCTGCGCGAATGGGGCTGCGACTTCATCCAGGGCCGCCTGATCGGCCTCGCCTCGCCGGACCGGCCGTGGGCGCCAGCGGAGAAGGTCGTGCCTGCCGCCGGCTGAAGCGCGATGATCGGCTGATCACCGCGCTCCAGATTTTCACAGCTTCAGCTGTCGCCGCCGGCGAAGATGTCCTTGCGGATCACCGCATGGACGCCCCAATTGCCGTCGACC
>DASVOL010000791.1:0-4653 GCA_036383375.1 Bradyrhizobium sp.
CCTTCGATCTCGTTCAGCGCCAGCTTGATCTCGGCCTGCCGTTCCGGCTTGGCGACGATCTGCAAGCGGCGGCGGATCACGTCGATCGAACCGGCCAGCAGGCTCTTCAGATGCACGGGCGGAAGATCGTCGCGGCGGCCGATCCGCAAGGTCAGCACGCCATCCTGACCGGCGCGCCGCACCAGCGTCGTGAACGATGCGTCCGAGAACGCGGCGCCGGCATTGCCGGCCGCGGATCGGATCACATCACGATCGCCGCGACGGACGATGACATCGGTCAGCGCGGTCGAGAGCTTCGACCGCTCGGCCATCGCCAGCAGATGGCCCTGGCCCTTGGCATTGGCGATCTCGACCAGCACCTTTTCGTCAATCACCGGCGATTGGCGCAGCACCGGCCCCGCGATCGCGACCTCGTCCTCGCGCGCGAGTTGCCCGACCAGATGCCGCGGCGCATTGGCGAGCGGCGCGAGCCGTTCGGCGAGATCGATCCGCGCAGCCAGCTCGGCATGCGGGACCAGACTGGTCAGCACCCCGTCGAACAGGTCGATATGGTCGGGGCGGAAGCCCGCGGCGCCCTGCAGGAACAGCTCGCCGAGCCGGCGCGCAGCCTCGGCGCGGCGCTTGGGGTCGCCACGGCGAACGATGTCGTCGAGTTCCGGGATCAGCGCGGGGGCTGTCGTCATGAGCCTTGTCCAATCGGCGACTTCTGCCGATTTTCGGCAATCTATGGCCCGGTTCGTAAACGGAGGGTTAGGTCAAACCTGCACCCCGGAGCCCGCAAAATCGCCTTCCGCCTGATACGGAGGCCTTGCCGGAGCTGGGCAAAAGGGCTATATCCACCGCAACTTATGGTATCTCATACGATCGCGTAGGAGAGTGGGCCCCCCGGGACCCGCTCTTTTTTATTACCTGACGGGACCCAGCGAGGCCGGGTCCAGTTTAGGTAGCGTTAGCGGCCCCTTAAGGCCACCTGAACAACACAACAGACCTCAGACAACCCATAGACCTTAGACAGCCTTTGACACTGGATATGACCGATCCGACCGCCACGCCCGTGGACACCGAACTGCTCGCCGAGCCGCGGCTCGTCGTCGAGCCCGGGGTCGCGGCGCGCGTCGCTGCGGTCGCAGTCCCGGTGCTGCAGGGCATGGGCTATCGCCTGGTGCGCATCAAGGTTTCGGGCGACGCCGGCTGCACCGTGCAGATCATGGCGGAGCGCCCCGACGGCTCGATGCAGCTCGAGGATTGCGAGGCGATCTCGCGCGCGCTGTCGCCGGTGCTCGATGTCGCCGACCCGATCGAGCGCGCCTACCGGCTGGAAATCTCCTCGCCCGGCATTGACCGGCCGCTGGTGCGCCGCTCCGACTTCGAGCGCTATACCGGGCATCTGGTGAAAATCGAGATGGCGGTCGCGCATCAGGGCCGCAAGCGGTTCCGCGGCCTGCTCGCCGGCGTCGAGGGCAATGCGGTGCGCATCAAGCGCGACGATCCGCGTCCCACTGAAGACGCCGAGGTTCTTCTGGTCATGGAGGACATTTCGGACGCACGGCTGGTGCTGACCGACGAGCTGATCGAGGAATCGATGCGCCGCGGCAAGGCCGCCGAGCGCGAGCTGCGCCGCGAGCTCGGCCTCGCGCCGCCGCAGCCGGCCCACGCCAGGAAGAGCGATCCTGCGAAGAGTCAGAAGCCGAAACCCAAACCTGCTCAGAAGCCCGGCGCCAAGCCGGCGCCGACCAACACCAAAAAGCACCGCCTGGCCGCCGAGCGCGCGCGCCGCGGCGAGATCGATCCATTCGAAGGAGACTAAGCCATGGCAGTCAGCGCCAACAAACTCGAACTGCTGCAGATCGCAGACGCAGTTGCGCGCGAAAAGTCGATCGACCGCTCCATCGTGATCGCGGCGATGGAAGACGCCATCGCCAAGGCGGCGCGTGCCCGTTACGGCAGCGAGACCGACGTCCATGCCGAGATCGACGCCAAGAAGGGCGAGCTGCGGCTGACCCGCCACATGCTGGTGGTCGAGGTCGTCGAGAACTCGTCGAACCAGATTTCGCTGCATGATGCGCAGCGCGCCAATCCGGGCGCCCAGGTCGGCGACACCATCGCCGACACGCTGCCGCCGCTGGAATAGGGCCGCATCGCCGCGCAGTCCGCCAAGCAGGTGATCGTGCAGATGGTACGCGAGGCCGAGCGCGACCGGCAGTACCAGGAATTCAAGGACCGCATCGGCGACATCGTCAACGGCATCGTCAAGCGCGTCGAATATGGCAGCGTGATCGTCGATCTCGGCCGCGGCGAAGCCATCGTGCGCCGCGACGAGATGCTGCCGCGCGAAGTGTTCCGCAACGGCGACCGCGTCCGCGCCTATATCTTCGACGTCCGCCGCGAGACCCGCGGTCCGCAGATATTCCTGTCGCGCACCCATCCGCAGTTCATGGCGAAGCTGTTCGCGCAGGAAGTGCCCGAAATCTACGACGGCATCGTCGAGATCAAGGCGGTCGCCCGCGATCCCGGCTCGCGCGCCAAGATCGGCGTGATCTCGCGCGATTCCTCGGTCGACCCGGTCGGCGCCTGCGTCGGCATGCGCGGCTCGCGCGTGCAGGCCGTGGTGAACGAGCTGCAGGGCGAGAAGATCGACATCATTCCGTGGTCGCCCGACATCGCGACCTTCGTCGTCAACGCGCTGGCGCCGGCTGAAGTCGCCAAGGTCGTGATCGACGAGGACCGCGAGCGCATCGAGGTCGTGGTTCCCGACACCAACAACCAGCTGTCGCTGGCGATCGGCCGCCGCGGCCAGAACGTCCGCCTCGCCTCGCAGCTGACCGGCTGGGACATCGACATCCTGACCGAGCAGGAAGAATCGGAGCGCCGCCAGGCCGATTTCGAGAACTCGACCCGCGTGTTCATGGAAGCGCTCAATGTCGACGAGGTGGTCGGCCAGCTGCTCGCCTCCGAAGGCTTCACCTCGGTCGAGGAGCTCGCGCTGGTCGACGTCAAGGAACTCGCCGGCATCGAGGGTTTCGACGAGGAGACCGCCACCGAGCTGCAGACCCGCGCCCGCGAATATCTGGAGCAGCTCGAGGCCGAACTCGAGGCCAAGCGCAAGGAACTCGGCGTCGAGGACGCCATGAAGGACGTGCCCGGCATCACCGGCAAGATGCTGGTGAAGCTCGGCGAGAACGACGTGAAGACCGTCGAGGATCTGGCCGGCTGCGCCACCGACGATCTGGTCGGCTGGACCGAGCGCAAGGAAGGCGGCGAGCCGACCAAGCATGCCGGGTTCCTCGATGGCATCGAGGTCTCGCGCGACGAAGCCGAGGCCATGATCATGCAGGCCCGTCTGAAGGCCGGCTGGATCACCGAGGCCGACCTTGCCAAGCCTGCTGAGGAGGCCGAGGCCGCCGAAGCAGAAGCGGCGTCGTAAGGAGATGCCCCACGGATGCTCGCTCAGGCTGACCCCGATCTCGACGATGGACCGCGGACGCAGAAGTCCGCGACCACGCGGATGTGCGCGGTCAGCCGCGAGGTGCATCCGATCGACGAACTGATCCGGTTCGTCGTCGCGCCCACGGGCGAGGTGATCCCGGATCTCAAGCGCAAGCTGCCGGGCCGCGGATTATGGGTTTCCGCATCGCGGCGCAGCGTTGCGGAAGCGGTCCGCCGTCACCAATTTAGCAAGGGATTCAAGCGCGATGTCCGCGTCGCGCCGACCCTTCCCGCCGACACCGACGCCCTCCTGGTCCGCAGCGTCACCGAGGCCCTGGCGATGGCTGCCAAGGCCGGTCAGGTGGTTGCGGGCTTCGGCAAGGTCGAGGACGCACTCAACCGGAACGAAACTGCAGCCCTGATCCACGCTTCGGACGGCGCAGCGGACGGAATCCGCAAATTGGACGCGATCGTCAGGCAAAGGGGCGAAAAACGTGGTGAATCGCCGGTAATCGCCGTCGTCAATGTTTTGACGTCGGACGAATTGGATTTGGCACTTGGGCGGTCAAATGTGATACATGCTGCGCTGCTCGCGGGCCCGGCGAGCAAGACGTTCCTGTCGCGCTGCCAGATGCTGGTCCGATACCGGATGGCCGACGACGACAAGACCGCCGAAGCGGCCAGAAATTCCAGAGCCTGATCCAGGAAGGCGGATGCCGTCTTTCCGACCGGATCATGCTCAGCAAACGACGACACGTTGAAGTATTTGTGCGGCAAACGCACAGCGAAACGAGATTAGGACTGCTGAATGGTTGATACCAAGACCCCTGGCGACAAGACTCTGAGTGTTCCGAGCAAGACGTTGTCGCTGAAGCCGCGCGTCGAGACGGGCACCGTGCGCCAGAGCTTCAGCCACGGCCGGACCAAACAGGTCGTGGTCGAGAAGCGCGGCAAGCGTCGCGTCGGTGGCGATGGTCCCGGCGAGGGGCATGCGCCGGAGCCCGTGGTTGCAAAGCCTGTGGCACCCGCCCCGAGGCCGCCGCAGGGCCGCCCCTCGGGCCCGCCTCCCGGCCAGCAACAGCGCAACACCCGCTCCGGCGTGGTGCTGCCGACCTTGACCGAAGACGAGCGCTCCGCGCGTGCCAGCGCGCTCGCCGACGCCCGTCAGCGCGACATCGAGGAGCGCCGCCAGGCCGAAGAGGAAGCCAAGCGCCGCGCCAGCCGCGA
>DASVOL010000792.1:0-2322 GCA_036383375.1 Bradyrhizobium sp.
CCGCCTGCCGCAAGCCGTGCGTGAGGTGCTGCGCGGCCGCTTCGACTATGCGGAGGCGCGCATCCAGACCCAGCCAAAGAAGTTCGCCTGCCCCAGCATCGTGCTGCGCGACGGCACGACAAACAGCGGTGCCACCGAGCCGTTTCATCCGTGGAGCGATGCAATCGCGGAGGGCTGAATCGATTGCGGCGGACATAACAACAAGCATCCCGGGGAGGCCGTCATGAACTACGAGCAAATCACGTGCGACATCGACGGCTCCCTGATGATCGTCACGCTCAATCGCCCGGACAAGCTCAATGCCTACACCGGCACCATGGGCGCGGAGATCGCCGACGCGTTCCAGCGCGCCGACGAAGACGACAGCGTCCGCGCGATCATCGTCACTGGCGCGGGCCGCGGGTTTTGTGCCGGCGCCGACGTCTCCGGCGGCGCCAACAGCTTTGACACGTCCGGCGGCCATGGTGCCGGCGTGTTTGCAAGCGCCGGCCAGCGCAGCGGCCGCTTCGTCGAGGCGATCTTCAACTGCCGAAAGCCGTCGATCGCCGCGATCAACGGCGCCGCGGTCGGCGTCGGCATCACCCTGACCTTGCCGATGGATATCCGCATCGCCTCGCGCGGCGCCAAGATCGGCTTCATCTTCGCGCGCCGCGGGCTGGTGCCGGAGGCCGGCAGTGCGTGGTTCTTGCCAAAGCTCGTCGGCCTGCCGCAATCGCTGCGCTGGTGCCTCTCCGGCCGCACCTTCGATGCGGACGAGGCGCTGGCGGGCGGCCTCGTCAGCGAGGTGGTCGAGCCGGACACCTTGCTCGAGCGGGCGCGGCAGATCGCCCACGAGATGACGGCGGAGACGTCGGCCGTGTCGGTCGCTCTGACCCGCCAGATGCTGTGGCGCTTCGCCGGCGCGCCCGATCCGTTCGAACTGCTCGCGATCGACAAGCCGATGTCGGTCGAGCGCGGCGGCCACGCCGATGTGCGCGAAGGCGTGCAGTCCTTCATCGAGAAGCGGAAACCGGCCTTTCCGGGCAAGGTCTCGCAGGACATGCCGAGCCAGTATCCGTGGTGGCCGGCTTCGGAATGATCGGGGATCGCAGCGCGGAGGCCGTCGTGCTGTGAGACGATGTCGCGTCTCACGCACCACCGTCGTCCCGGCGAAAGCCGGGACCCATAACCACAGGGTGGCGCTGTTGAAGAAGGCTGTGGCCCCGGCGTCGCGCAACGATTGAGACTTGGGGTAATGGGTCCCGGCTTTCGCCGGGGCGACGATGAGGATAGTTCTCGATTCAAGGCGTCACACCACGCGGTGTCATCACCCGCGCAAGCAGTGATTGACGCTTTCGCGATGGCGCGCGGAGGACATTGCATGACGCAAACGGGCTGATACATTTCCGCCCGACAGCGAACAAGGGTGACCGGCTTGAACGATGCAAGTGCAGACGTGCCGCCCGGCGCCCAGCTCCTTGGACGCGAGTGGCTCGGCTTCGATGGCGAAACTGCCTCGATCCGCTTCGTGGCGCAGTCGCAATTTACCAACCGGCACGGAACGATCCAGGGCGGCTTCCTCGCGGCGATGCTGGATTCGGCCACGGGTCTCGGCGCTCTTGCTGCGCTCCCGTCCACCAAGACCGTGGTGACCAGAACCCTCACCACGCGGTTTCTCAAGCCGGCGCGCGTCGGTCCGATCACGGCGAAGGCCAAGATCGCCGCGCAGACCGACCGCGACATGATCGTCGAGGCCGATCTGATCGACGCTGACAATGTGACGGTTGCCAGCGCCACGGCCGAATTGCGGATTCTGGACAAGCGATAGCCATGCGTTGTGCTCCCTTCCTGTTGTCAGCCCTGTTGGTGCTTGCGGCCTCTGCGGCGCACGCAGCCGGACTCCGGCACTTCGACGTTCCCGCCGGTCCCGACGGGCCTGCGATCAGAGGGGTGGCCTGGCACCCCTGCGCCGAGCCCCCGCGCGAGATCGATGCCCGCGGCGGCCGAACGTTCTTCGGCGTCAACGACTGCCCGATCGTGGGCGACAAGCTGCCGCTGATCGTGATCTCGCATGGAAGGCGCGGCTGGCTCGGCGGCCACCATGACACCGCCGCAGCATTTGCGGATGCCGGTTTCATCGTCGTGACGATCAACCACCCGACCGATACCGAGCGCGACACCAGCGGCACCGACAGCCTTGCGCTCATGGTCGAGCGGCCCGCCGACATCAAGCGCGCGATCGACTACGCGCTTCAAGGCTGGCCCGATGCGGGTCACATCGATGCCGGACGCATCGGTCTCTATGGTTTCTCCTGGGGCGGCTATACGGGCCTTGCGGCGGTC
>DASVOL010000793.1:0-4409 GCA_036383375.1 Bradyrhizobium sp.
ACCAGGTCCGAATTCCAGACCAGCGAGCGATCCGACGTGCCGACATCGCCGATGCCGCCATGCACCTTGTGGATCAGGTTCTGGCCTTCAGAGAGAATATCGCCGGTGCGGAACACCGCGCAATTGGTCTGCATCACATGCTGCATGCCCTCGCGCAGCTTTGCGGTGGGCGTACCGCCGGAAGCATAGCGGTAGTGATCGAGTCGGCCGAGCGCCAGGTCGGACGAACCTGCCGGCAGGTCCGGCTGCTTGCCGTTCGGCGTCAGCTTCTCGGCGAGCCGCAGCGCTGCGGCGCGGCCGAACACGACGAGGTCGATCAACGAGTTGGAGCCGAGGCGGTTGGCGCCGTGCACGGACACGCAAGCGGCCTCCCCGATCGCCATCAGGCCGGGCACGATCGCGTTGTCGTCGCCGTCCTTCTTGGTCAGCACCTCGGCGTGATAATTGGTGGGAATGCCGCCCATATTGTAGTGCACGGTCGGCACGATCGGGATCGGCTCGCGGGTGACGTCGACATTGGCGAAGATCTTCGCCGATTCGGAGATGCCCGGCAGCCGCTCATGCAGCACCTTCGGATCGAGGTGATCGAGGTGCAGGAAGATGTGATCCTTCTTCTTGCCGACGCCGCGGCCTTCGCGGATCTCGATCGTCATCGCGCGCGAGACGACGTCGCGCGAGGCGAGGTCCTTGGCCGATGGCGCATAGCGCTCCATGAAGCGCTCGCCCTCGGAGTTGACGAGATAGCCGCCTTCGCCGCGGGCGCCTTCGGTGACGAGACAGCCCGAGCCGTAGATGCCGGTCGGATGGAACTGGACGAACTCCATGTCCTGCAGCGGCAGTCCGGCGCGCAGCACCATGCCGCCGCCGTCGCCGGTGCAGGTGTGCGCCGAGGTGCAGGAGGCATAGGCGCGGCCATAGCCGCCGGTCGCCAGGATCGTGGTCTGGGCGCGGAAGCGATGCAGCGTGCCGTCATCGAGCTTGAGTGCGATCACGCCGCGGCAGACGCCCTGGTCGTCCATGATCAGGTCGATGGCGAAGAATTCGATGAAGAACTCGGCCGAGTGGCGCAGCGACTGGCCATACATCGTGTGCAGCATGGCGTGGCCGGTGCGGTCGGCCGCCGCGCAGGTGCGCTGCGCCTGGCCCTTGCCGTAGTCCATGGTCATGCCGCCGAACGGGCGCTGATAGATCTTGCCGTCCTCGGTGCGCGAGAACGGAACGCCCCAATGCTCGAGCTCGTAGACCGCGTCGGGCGCGTTGCGCACCATGTATTCGATCGCGTCCTGGTCGCCGAGCCAGTCCGACCCCTTCACGGTGTCGTACATGTGCCAGCGCCAGTCGTCCGGATGCATGTTGCCGAGCGAGGCCGAGATGCCGCCCTGCGCCGCAACGGTGTGCGAGCGGGTCGGGAACACCTTGGTGATGCAGGCGGTGCGCAGGCCGGCTTCCGAGCAGCCGACCACGGCGCGCAGGCCCGCACCGCCGGCGCCGACCACGACGACGTCGTAGGTGTGATCCTGGATCGGATAGGCCTTGCCATTGGTGGCCGGGCCACTTCCGTTGGTGGCCTTGCCGTTACCTTCAGCGGCCATGGGTTATACTCCCGACGACAATTTGAGGATTGCGTAGATCGAGGCCAATGCGACCGCGACGCAGAAGAAGTTGTTCGCCATCACGCTGGCGATCTTCAGCTTCTCGTTATGGATGTAGTCCTCGATCACGACCTGCATGCCGATCTTCATGTGCCAGGTGCTGGCGACGATGAAGAGCAGCAGGATGATGGCGATCGGGATCGAGCCGAGGATCTGCGCCGCGCCGGCATGGTTGCGGCCGATCAGCATGATCACCACGACGATCACGGGAACGATCAGGAGCGTCATCGCAACCGCGGTGAGGCGTTGGCGCCAGAAATCGCCGGTGCCGGTATGGGCCGAGCCGAGGCCGCGGACGCGCTCCAGCGGCGTGCGCATCGAAGAGGGGCCGCTCATCGTCCACCTCCAACCGCGTAGGCAATGATCCAGACCAGCACGGTCAGTGCGATGCCGGCGACCAGCGCACCCCAGGTCAGGGCTTCGCGCTCATTGGCCTTGAAGCCGTAGCCGAGATCCCAGACGAAATGCCGGATGCCGCTGCACAGATGGTGCATCAGCGCCCACGTGTAGCCGAACACGATCAGCTTGCCGATCGCACTGCCGGTGAAGGCCTGGACATTGGCGTAGGCGGTGGGGCCGGACGCGGCGGCGATCAGCCACCAGGCGAGCAGCAGGGTGCCGAAATAGAGTGCCAGACCTGTGGCACGGTGGACGATGGACAGCGCCATCGTCAGCGTCCACCGGTAGGCCTGAATATGGGGTGAAAGCGGTCGTTCGATCCTGGCGGTCATCGGCGGGCTTTATGGTGTGAGGGGCCGCGCCCGGCCCATCGGGGAACGCGGTAGAGGAGTTCTATTTACGGAGTCGGATCAGCCCGCGCAACGGCCAATTAGCCTTCGGTCGAACCGAAGTTCATTGTTAGAGTTGCCGAATTCTGGTTGATCCGCAGTGTGGTATACCAGATGCAAGGTCGAGCGAACAAAAGAATGAATCTTAAGCCCGAGTATTGATCGGTCCGTTTAGCGACGCGCTGACGGGCCCCGGAAGGCGTCGATTTTGTCCCATTGTTCCACCAGATAATCGACGAATGCCCTGATCTTAGGCGATGCCAGGCGTGAGGGCTGAAGCGTCAGGTGCAGCGGCGTAGGCGCCGGCTCATGATCGATCAGCAGGCGTTGCAGGCGGCCGCCGGCGAGATCGGATTGCACCTGCCACGACGGCACGCGAACGATGCCCGCGCCATCCCGCGCTGCAGCGACCAGTGCATCGAGGCTATTCATCCAGAGCCGACCGGATATGCGGAATTTGCGACCCGTCTTCGAACCATCGGCAAAGCGCCATTCTGCGCTGCCCGGCGAATCGGAAAACACCAGGCAGTCATGGGCCGAAAGATCGCCCGGCGCTCGCGGCACACCGCGCCGCGCGAGATACTGAGGTGACGCGCACACTATCATCTGCAGATCGGTGAGCTTGCGCGTGACGAGCTGCGAATCCCGCTGGCGACCGATGCGAATAGCCAGATGGATATCCTCCTCGACCATATCGACGGCCCGGTCGATCAACAGCAGGTCGACAGAGAGCGCCGGATAGCGGCGCAGAAATTCCACCAGTAACGGCGCGATCACGAGACGCCCGATCAGGCTCGGCGAACTCAGCCGAATCCGGCCCGACGGCTGATGCGGATCGCGTGCCAGCGCCGCCTCGATTTCCCTGACCTCGCCGAGAACGGATTTCGCGCGCTCGTAGAGAATGCGGCCGTCGTCGGTCAGCGCGAGCCGGCGGGTGGTGCGCAGCAGCAGGCGGGTGCCGAAATGCGCCTCGAGCGCGCTGATCTGGCGGCTGACTGAGGTCAGCGAGCTCGGCAGCGCGCGCGCCGCCGCCGACAGGCTGCCGGTTTCGACCGCGCGGACAAAGGCCGTCATCGCCGCAAGCTGGTCCAAGCTCGATCCTCCCGTATTTCGCAAGAGAGCCTGCTCAAGAGCATGGATACTCCCGAATCCCAAAAGAGGCTATTGGTCAGCGCGAAGGCCGCACCAGGGCACGTGGTGCGGCCGTACGCTGACGCTGCGCGAAGGACATCATGGCCGGCCTCGATCCCAAGGAATTGCTCGAGCTTGCACTGCTGCTGATCGCGGTCGGTGCGTTGTCCGGCTTTCTCGCCGGGCTGTTCGGCATCGGCGGCGGCGCGATCCTGGTGCCGGTGTTCTACGAATGCTTTCGTCTCGCCGGCGTGCCGCTCGAGGTACGGATGCCGCTGTGCATCGGCACCTCGCTCGCGATCATCATCCCGACCTCGCTGAGCTCGTTTCGCGCCCATTATCGCCGCGGCGCGGTCGACATGGAGATCCTGAAGCGCTGGTGGCTGCCGATCGTGATCGGCGTCGCCGCCGGCAGCGTCACCGCGCGCTATGCGCCGGAGCGGCTGTTCAAGATCGTGTTCGTCGTGGTGGCGTGGTCGGCGGCGGCGCGGCTGCTATTGGCGCGCGAGAGCTGGAAGTTCGGCGACGACGTGCCCAAGGGCTTCCTGATGCGCGTCTATGGTTTCTTCGTCGGCCTGCTGTCGACGCTGATGGGCATCGGCGGCGGTCTGTTCGCCAATTTGCTGATGACCTTCTACGGCCGGCCGATCCATCAGGCCGTCGCGACCTCGTCCGCGCTCGCGGTGCTGATCTCGATCCCCGGCGCGCTCGGCTATGTCTATGCCGGCTGGCCCGCCGCCGCGCGCTTTCCCGAGGTCGCCGCGCTGCAACTGCCGTTCGCGCTCGGCTACGTCTCGCTGATCGGCGCGCTGCTGGTGATGCCGACCACGCTGGTCAC
>DASVOL010000794.1:0-1681 GCA_036383375.1 Bradyrhizobium sp.
CGATGGCGGAATGCGGAGCATGATCCGGAAGTGGAGCCAGCTGTTCCGGAAAGATCATGCTCAAAAGAGGCACCGGTCTTCACTCTCGATGGCGTCGTCTGAAATCACCCTAGAGGCTGTAGCTGACATCGGCGGCATTCCAGCCGCCGAATGGGACGCCTGCGCCAATCCGAAGGCGGACGCGGACAGCATCCACAACCTCGACACCCTGGCCTCGCCTGCCGTCGCACGCGATTGCCAAACGGCCGCAAGTTCGAGCTATAACCCCTTTGTTTCCCACGCCTTTTTCGCGGCAGCCGAAGCCTCGAACTCGGCCTGCCCGCGGACCGGCTGGGGCCCGCGGCATCTGATCGCAAAACTCGACGGCCGGATCGTCGGCGTCGTGCCGTGCTATCTGAAATCGCACTCGCAGGGCGAATACGTGTTCGACCGCGGCTGGGCCGAGGCCTATCACCGCGCCGGCGGCAGCTACTATCCGAAGCTGCAGGTCTCCGTCCCCTTCACGCCCGTCACCGGGCCGCGGCTGCTGATCCGCGGCGGCGTCGACCGCCAGGCGATCGGCTCGGCGCTGGCGCGGGGGCTGCGGGCGCTCTGCAACGCCACCGAGGCTTCCTCCGTGCACGTCACCTTTGCCCGCGAGGACGAGGCAAAATTCCTCGGCGCACACGGTTTCCTGCAACGGACCGACCAGCAGTTCCACTGGCACAACCAGGGCTACAAGAGCTTCGACGATTTCCTGGGATCGCTGAACTCGCGCCACCGCAAGGGCATCAAGCGCGAACGCCGTGAGGCGGTGACCGCCGGCATCACCATCCACTGGCTGACCGGCTCGGATATCACCGAGGACGCCTGGGACGCGTTCTTCGAGTTCTACATGGAGACCGGCTCACGCAAATGGGGCCGGCCGTATTTGACCCGCGAGTTCTTCTCGCTGATCGGCGAGAGCATGAGCCGGGACGTGCTGCTGATCATGGCCAAGCGCAACGGGCGCTGGATCGCCGGCGCGATCAACTTCATCGGCTCGGACACGCTGTTCGGCCGCAACTGGGGCGCGATCGAGCACCACCCGTTCCTGCACTTCGAGGTCTGCTACTACCAGGCGATCGATTTCGCGGTTCAGCGCGGGCTCAAGGTGGTCGAGGCCGGCGCGCAGGGCGAGCACAAGCTGGCGCGCGGCTACCTGCCGCAGACCACCTATTCGGCGCATTTCATCGCCGATCCCGGATTGCGCCGCGCGATCGCCGATTACCTCAAGCGCGAGCGCGACTATGTCGCCGAGGTCGGCCGCGAGCTCACCGAGGCCGGTCCGTTCCGCAAGACCGTCGACGACGACGCTTGACGTTTGCCTCGCGACCGAGAAATTAGATTTTCAGATACAGACTTGCAAAATCCAGGGAGCCGCCGCCATGCCCGCCACCTATGACAACAACAACCCCTTCGCAAAAATCCTGCGCGGCGAGTTTCCGTCCTACAAGGTCTACGAGAACGAGCACGTGCTCGCCTTCCTCGACATCATGCCGCGCTCGCCCGGGCATACGCTCGTCATTCCGAAGGCCCCTGCCCGCAACATCCTCGACATCACACCCGACGACTACGCCCACGTCGCGCGCGCCGCCCACAAGATCGCCGCCGCCGGAATGAAGGCGTTCGAGGCCGACGGCATCACCGTGCAGCAATTCAA
>DASVOL010000795.1:0-7307 GCA_036383375.1 Bradyrhizobium sp.
GCCGCCGGCGAGATGCAGATCGATCCGCAGCGCTGCGCGATGATCATCCAGGACATGCAGAACGACGTCATCATGGACGGCGGCGCGTTCGCCGAGTCCGGTGCGCCCGCCCATGCCCGCCAACAGCATGTCGTCGAGAACGTTCGCCGCGTCGCCGAGGTAGCGCGTGCGCGCGGCGTCACCATCATCCATGTCTGGTTCGTGGTCGAGCCGGGCGCGCCCGGCGTGACACTGAACGCGCCGCTGTTCGAAGGGCTGGTCGACAGCAAGGCGATGGTGCGCGGCAGCTGGGGCGCGGCGCCGGTCTCCGGTCTCGAACCGCGCCCTGGCGACTTCGTGGTCGAGAAGATGCGCATGAGCGCCTGGGAAGGCACGCGGCTTGAGACCATCCTCAAAGCCACCGGCCGCGACATGATCATCAACACCGGCGCCTGGACCAACATGTCGGTCGAGCACACCGCGCGCACCGGCGCCGACAAGGGCTATTTCATGATCGTGCCGGAGGATTGCTGCTCGACCATGAATGCCGACTGGCACAACGCCGCGATCAATTTCGCGCTGCAGAACGTCTCCGTCGTGACCAACGCCGACACCGTCATCAAGGCGCTCGGCTGAGGAGGCGCAGTGCCGAAGCTGCTGCATCTTAGCTGCTCTCCCCGCGCCGATTCGGAATCGGCGGCCGGCGCGCGCGTCTTTCTCGATCGCTTCCGCGAAATGCGGCCGGACTGGGAGATCGACGCGATGAACCTCTGGCGCGAGCCGCTGCCGGAGTTCGAGGGTTATCTGCTCGAGGCGAAATACGCCCGGATCGGCGGCAAGACCTTCACCAACTCGCAGCAAGATGCCTTTGCGATGGCCGAGCGCCTGGCACTGCGGCTGTCGCTGGCCGACCGCGTGCTGATCTCGACGCCGATGTGGAATTTTTCCATCCCCTACAAGCTCAAGCAGTGGCTCGACGTCATCATCCAGCCCGGACTGACCTTCCGCTTCGATCCGGCGCTAGGTTACCTGCCGCTGCTCAAGGACCGCCCAACGGTCGTGATCGTCGCCAGCGGCAGCGACTTCGTCACCGGCATGAACCGCGGCCGCATCGACATGGCGACGCCCTATCTGCGCGAGGTGCTGCGCTTCATCGGCATCAGCGACGCGCGATTCGTACCGATCGGTCCGACCACCGGGCCGACGGAGCCGATCCATGCCGCCCGTGAGGCCGCGCACCGGAGACTCGCGGAGATGGCGGGGCGGTTTTGACCTGCTCTCACCACATCGTCGTCCCTGCGAAAGCAGGGACCCATAACCGCAGGGTTGCGTTGTTGAAGCGAGCTGTGGCCCTAGCGCAGCAAAGCAATTCGCGTTGGTGGTTATGGGTCCCGGGTCGCGCTTCGCTCGCCCGGGACGACAGCGAGTTTGTTGCACGGCCGGCGGACATATATCCGCATGCGACAGCGCTAACACTTACGTTTCCGTCGGCGGAAACACGAGCCTGCACAACAATCCCGGCGCGTTGTCGCGCAATTCGATGCGCGCGCCGTGCAGGCTCGCGACCGCCGCGACCAGGCTGAGGCCGAGGCCGTTGCCTGGCGTGTAGCGGCTCTGCTCGAGCCGGTAGAAGCGCTTGAAGACGCGGTCGTACTGTTCGGCCGGAATGCCGGGGCCGTCATCGGCGACCGAAATCACCGCTTCGCCCTCGTCGTTGTCGCAGGTCACGGTCACCCGTCCGCCCGGACGGCCATGCTTGATGGCGTTGTCGACGAGATTGGCGATGGCGTCGAACAGGAGGTCGCGATCGCCGGTGACCAGCACCGCCGGATCGCCGGCAAGGTCGAGATGGGTGGTGACCTCCTCGGCAGCGGCATCGTAGAGCTCGACCACTTCGCCTGCAATCTCGACCAGATTGACGGTGCGGAACGCGCCCTTGCGGGCCCGCGTCTCGATCTCGGAAATCCGCGTGATCGATGCGAACATCCCGAGCACCGCATCGAGATCGGCGATGGTGTCGCCGATCAGCGCCGCATCGCCCTCGCCGTTGCGCGGGGCGTGATAGGCCTTCTCGAGCCGGCCACGCATGCGGGTCAGCGGCGTGCGCAGATCGTGGGCGATGTTCTCGCTGACCTGCTTGACGTCGCCCATCAGGGTCTGGATCCGGTCCAGCATCAGGTTGAGGTTCTCGGCGACGCGATCCCATTCGTCATGACTGCCATGGAGCGGGATACGCTGGTCGAGGCCGGAAAGCATGATGGCGCGACTGGTCGCATTGATCGACTCGATCCGGCCGACCGTTCGCCGCGTGACCCCGATGCTGGCGGCCGCCGCAAGACCGATGATCAGCAAGACGACGGCGATGCCCGCGGCCCTGATCTGCGCCATGAAGCCGTCGAGATCGCTGATGTCGCGGCCGACCAGCAACCGATCACCGCCCGGCAAGGTCTTCGCCACGGCGCGCACGAGCGCAGTTCCTGAAGGCAGCGCTGGCAGTGAGGTTCGAAACTCCGTCCAGCCGTCCCCCACGGTCTCCGCTGGCCATTGCGTGAGATTTCCCGCAAGCACCGCGGCGCCGGGGCCGACCAGCAGATAAACCTGATCGGCGAGACCCTTGTTCGCGATGCGTTGCGCGATCAACGCGATCAGGCCATCGCGGCCGGACCGCGCATAGGCATCATCGAGACTTGCCTGCTCGGTCATGATGGCGCGGTCGGACCTGTCGCGCACATAGGACAGCGTCGACCAGTAGACATAGGCGAAGATCACGGACACCATGAGGCCGAACGTACCGATGGCGATCAACGCCAGGCGAAACGTCGAAGATCTGAGGGTTTTAGCCAGGAGCACGGAGGCAGTACCCGATGCCGCGGATCGTGTGGATCAGCGGATAGGCTTGCTGGTCGTCGACCTTGCGGCGCACCCGGCCGACATAGACGTCGATGATGTTGGTCGAGGGATCGAAATGCAGATCCCAGACGTGCCGCAGCAGCATGGCGCGCGACACCACGCGGCCCTCGTTGCGCGCGAGATATTCGAGCAGCTGAAATTCCTTGGGCAGCAGCGGAATCTTGCGGCCGCGGCGGCTTGCCGTCCGCGCGATCAGATCGACCGCGAGATCGCCGACCCGCAGGATGGTCTCCTTGGCAACGGTCTCGCTGCGACGGCCAAGCGCCTCCAGCCGCGCCAGCAGCTCGACAAAGGAAAACGGCTTGACCAGATAGTCGTCGCCGCCGGCGCGCAAGCCGCGCACGCGATCATCGACCTCGCCGAGCGCGCTGATGATCAGAAACGGCACCGCGATGCCGTCGTCGCGCATCTGGCGCATCACCGTGATGCCGTCGATGTCGGGCAGCATGCGATCGATCGTGATTACGGCATAGTCCCGTGCCGCCCCCTGGCTCAGCGCCTCGCGGCCATTCGCAGCCAGATCCACGTCATAGCCGCTTGTGGTGAGTTCCTCGACGAGTTGACCGGCGGTCTCCGGATCGTCCTCGACGACGAGAATGCGGCGGTGAGCTCCGGTCATGTTCTTGAACTCTCCGAGCTGTCCTGAACTCCCCGAGTTCTCAAACTCTCCGAGCGCCCCGCAACGGTCGCCGCCAGACTATCCCATTCCGGGGCTGGATGGAACGCCTGGCGACGACCGCGACAACGGTGCGGTTCGTTGGGCGATCACCAATAGTCCCCGCACACATTGACCCATTGCAGCCCGTACGACGTCCATACCCTGCGGTAGCAGCCGTCATAGTAATCGGCATAGATGGCCGGCCCACCGAAGAAGGCGAAGCGATGGAAGCGGTGATGGTGGTGGAAGAAGCCGCCATGATGGAAGAAGTGCGAGCCGTGGAATCCGGCGCCGGCGAATCGCGGGCCGAACGCGGGAGAACCTGCGAAGCGCGCGCCGCCAAAATGCCCACCGACAAAATGTCCGCCCCCGCCCATGGCTGCGAACGCCATACCTCCACCGCGCATGCCGCCGCCGAAACCACCGCCATGCATCCCGCCACCAAAACCGCCACCGTGCATGCCGCCGCCCATGGCGGCACCAAAACCGCCGCCATGGCCGCCGCCGAAGCCACCGCCACCCCCGTGCCCACCACCGCCACCGCCGCCACCTCTGGCGAAGGCTACGGGTGCAAGCGCAACACTGACGGCGAGCGTCGCCGCCGTGAGAACCGTGAAGAGCCTGTTCGTCATGAAATCCTCCCTGATTGGGACCGCGGCGAACCTCGTGTCGCCGCATGCAGAGCATGATCAGAAGACTCAAGCGTGAGGCCGACTTCAACTGACAAATGCGCCAGATTCTGACGCCGGATTTAGGATTGGCGAACGCGCCGGAACATACAGCAAATGGCTGGATCACGGGCCGCGACTGCGTTGGCCGGGATCGACGGACATTTGGCTGGAATCAGCGGGTGGCGCGCGTTGAATCGATCCGCCGGGTTTCTTAATCCTGCGCCCATCCAAGGAGCGACGTCGTCGTGGCGGGATCGCAGATCCGGTTCACAATTTGTCGATCACCGGGTCTCCCCGTCGCGCCGGCCGTAACCCATCCGCGATGCAATCGTCTTTGACCCGGCTCCTCTCAGCGCCGGGACGGCGATTGCTGACCTTCAGCAAGGAGCTTTCGATGAGCGACGAGACCAAGAGACCGTTTCTGACCCACGCCTCCGGCGCGCCCGTTGCCGACAATGTGAACATCATGACCGCGGGTCCGCGCGGGCCGGCGCTCTTGCAGGATGTCTGGCTGATCGAGAAGCTGGCGCACTTTCACCGCGAAGTGATCCCGGAACGTCGGATGCACGCCAAGGGCGCCGGCGCGCACGGCACCTTCACCGTCACCCACGACATCACGCGCTACACCAAGGCCAGCATCTTCTCGCAGATCGGCAAGCAGACGCCGATGTTCGCACGGTTCTCGACCGTTGCCGGCGAGCGCGGCGCGGCGGACGCCGAGCGCGACATCCGCGGCTTTGCGCTGAAATTCTACACCGACGAAGGCAATTGGGACGTGGTGGGCAACAACACGCCGGTGTTCTTCTTCCGCGATCCCCTGCGCTTCATCGACCTCAACCACGCCATCAAGCGGCATCCGCGCACCGGTGTGCGCGACCCCGACATGAACTGGGATTTCTGGACGCTGTTGCCGGAAGCGCTGCACCAGGTCACCATCGTCATGAGCGAGCGCGGTATCCCGAAGAGCTTCCGGCATCAGCACGGCTTCGGCAGCCACACCTACAGCATGATCGGCGCCAATAATGAGCGGGTCTGGGTAAAATTCCACTTCCGCACCGGCCAGGGCGTCGAGAACCTGACCGACGCCGAGGCGGAGGCACTGGTCGGCAAGGACCGCGAGAGCCATCAGCGCGACCTGTTCAACAGCATCGAGCGGGGCGACTTCCCGCGCTGGACGCTGTTCATCCAGGTGATGACGGACGCGCAGGCCAACGCATTCAAGTTCAACCCATTCGATCTGACCAAGGTGTGGCCGAAGGCGGATTATCCCCTGATCGAGGTCGGGTATTTCGAGCTCAACCGCAACCCGGAGAACTTCTTCGCCGAGGTCGAGCAGGCGGCGTTCACGCCGGCCAATGTCGTGCCCGGTATCGGCTATTCGCCGGACAAGATGCTGCAAGCCCGCCTGTTCTCCTATGGCGACGCGCAGCGCTACCGGCTCGGCGTCAACCACCACCAGATCCCGGTCAACGCGCCGAAATGCCCGTTCCACAGCTATCACCGCGACGGCGCCATGCGCACCGACGGCAATCTGGGGGCCACGCTGACCTATTGGCCGAACAGCCATGGCGAGTGGACCGACCAGCCGCAGCTGAACGAGCCGCCGCTCGAGATTACCGGCGCCGCTGCACATTGGGATCACCGCGTGGATGACGACCACTGGCAGCAACCGGGCGATCTATTCCGCAAGATGAATGCTGACCAAAAGCAGGCGCTGTTCGACAACACCGCCCGCCAGGTCGGCCAGGCGTCGAAGCACATCCAGGAACGGCATGTTGCGAATTGCAGCAAGGCCGATCCGGCCTACGGCAAGGGCGTCGCGGATGCGCTGGCGAAGTTTGCGGCCAGCAAATTGTAACGCAACGCGTGACGAATGAAGCACTGCGTCCCGTCATCCCCGCGCAATGGCTTAGCCATTGTCCCTGGAGGTGCGAGCTCTTGCGAGCCTCGAAGGATGCACGGCCCCGTCTCTGGCCGATTCATCCTTCGAGGCCCGCTCCGCGGGCACCTCAGGATGACGGGCGACTCGACGAGACGCGTCACGCAGTCGATTTGAAACAGGGCGGCGAGCTCGGCTTGCCGCCCTCACCTCGCTCAAGTCGGCTTGCCGCGCCCGCTCTTCTCGGCCGCACGGCGCAGCGCCTCGGCGAGCGCGCCGCCGCCCGACTGCTCCTGCGGCTTGCGCGGAGCCGACGACGTCATCTTCGCCGAGCCGCGCGAGAAATCGCGTGACGGTCCCGCATTGTCCTTCTTCGGCCCGACCTCGTCGTCGAGCCGCAGGGTCAGCGCGATCCGCTTGCGCGCGACCTCGACGTCCAGCACCTTGACCTTGACGATGTCGCCCGGCTTCACCACCTCGCGCGGGTCCTTGATGAAGTTCCTGGACATCGCCGAGATGTGCACCAGGCCATCCTGGTGTACGCCGATATCGACGAAAGCACCGAAGGCGGCGACGTTGGTCACGGTGCCCTCGAGGATCATGCCCTGCTTGAGGTCCTTGACCTCCTCGACGCCGTCCTTGAACACCGCCGCCTTGAACGCCGGACGCGGGTCACGGCCGGGCTTCTCCAGTTCGCGCAGAATGTCGGTGACGGTCGGCAGACCGAACGTGTCGTCGACGAAAGATTGCGGCCTGAGCCCGCGCACCACGTCAGCGTTACCGATCAGCGCCTTGATGTCGCTCTTGGTCGCTTCGAGGATACGACGCACCACCGGATAGGCCTCCGGATGCACGCCGGATGAATCGAGCGGATCCTCGCCATTGCTGATGCGCAGGAAGCCGGCGCATTGCTCGAACGCCTTGGGGCCGAGCCTCGGCACGTCCTTCAACGCCTTGCGTGACTTGAACGGACCGTTGCTGTCGCGATGCTGGACGATGCTTTGCGCCAGCCCCGTGCCGATGCCAGAAACGCGGGCGAGCAGCGGCGCTGAGGCGGTGTTGACGTCGACGCCGACGCTATTGACGCAATCTTCCACCACCGCATCGAGCGAGCGCGCGAGCAACGTCTCGCCGAGATCATGCTGATACTGTCCGACGCCGATCGCTTTCGGATCGATCTTGACCAGCTCGGCCAGCGGGTCCTGCAGCC
>DASVOL010000796.1:0-2560 GCA_036383375.1 Bradyrhizobium sp.
CGCGCCGCGGCGCGCAGCTCGTTGCGGCGCGCCTCCTGGCTGCGCTGCCAGCACACCATGGTGCGGCGGGCGAGCCCCTGAACCTCGACGAACAGCTCGCTGCGCACCGGCACCGCCATCTCGGCGGCGGCGGTCGGGGTCGGCGCGCGCTTGTCGGCGACGAAGTCGATCAGCGTGATGTCGGTCTCGTGGCCCACCGCCGAGATCAGCGGGATGTGGCTCTCGGCCGCGGCGCGGACCACGATCTCCTCGTTGAACGACCACAAATCCTCCAGCGAGCCGCCGCCGCGCGCGACGATCAACAGGTCGGGCCGCGGGATCCGGCCGCCCTCCGGCAGCGCGTTGAAGCCGCGGATCGCAGCCGCGACCTGCTCGGCCGAGCCGTCGCCCTGCACCTTGACCGGCCAGACCAGCACGCGGCGGGGAAAGCGGTCCTCGAGCCGATGCAGGATGTCGCGGATCACGGCGCCGGTCGGCGAGGTGACGACGCCGATCACCTCGGGCAGCCAGGGCAAAATCTGCTTGCGGGCCTCGTCGAACAGGCCCTCGGCCGCCAGCTTCTTCTTGCGCTCCTCCATCAGCGCCATCAGCGCGCCGACGCCGGCGGGTTCCAGCGAGTCGATGACGATCTGGTACTTCGAGGAGTTCGGATAGGTGGTCAGCTTGCCGGTGGCGATGACCTCGAGCCCTTCCTGCGGCTTGAAGCGCATCCTTGCGTGGGCAAACTTCCAGATCACCGCCTCGATCTTGGCGCTCTCGTCCTTGAGGGCGAAATAGCAATGGCCGGAGGAGTGCGGGCCGCGAAAGCCGGAGATCTCGCCGCGGACGCGGACATGGCCGAACCGGTCCTCCACCGTCCGCTTCAGGGCGGAGGAGAGCTCCGAGACGGTGAATTCGGGCGCGTTGACGAGATTCGGCGCGGCAGCAGTCATTTGCAGGTGATTCGGCTGTTTGTGAGCTTCACCGCAACGTAGGGACTTTTGCCCGCCATCGCCAATGCGCGGGCTTGTTTGTCCATATACTCTGTGTTACAGAGTTCTCTGTATTGGCGGTGTTGGCGACCTGGCTGGAGGGCTGACCGATGATCCCGCAATTGACGTTGGCAAGTTTCGTCCATTCCGCGGCCGGCGCGGTCCATGCCGTCGTGGCTGTCCTGTGCATCGGTGTCGGGCTGATCCAGTTCCTGCGGCCCAAGCGCGGCGCCGGCCATCGGGCGCGCGGCTATTTCTTCGTCTACGCCATGCTGGTCGCCGACGGGACCGCGATGCTGGTCTACCGGTTCACCGGCGCTCTCAACCTGTTCCATGTCGGCGCGATCGTGAACTTCGCCTGCATCGTGGCGGCGATCGTTCCGCTGCTGCGCAGCCCACGCCCGGCGAACTGGCGGCTGACCCACTACTATTTCATCTCGTGGTCCTACGTGTCGCTGATGTCGGCGGCGGCAACCGAAATCATGGCGCGTGTGCTGCCGCTGACGACGCGCGGACAGGTCGGGCTGCTGGCATTGGTGCTGTCGATCGTCACCATGACGATCGCCTATGTCCTGATCGGCAAACATCGTCCGCCGGCGGAGGCGCCTTCGATGTCCGCCAAGCTCGCCGAGCCAAATGGAGTGACGTCATGATCGACAGCCAGCAGGCCAGCGCGGCGCTGAACGACATCAACGACGTCGTGCATCGCGTCCGCCAGTCGCGAATCTATCAGAACGCCAGTCTCATCATCGTCATGTGGGGCGCATTGGTGTTCGCGGGCTACCTCGCCAATTTCACATGGCCGCCGCAGGGCTATACGATCTGGGCCGTCGTCGATCTCATCGGAATCGCGGGCTCGATCGCAATTGCAGCGTTCAGCGGTATCGGTCCGGGGGCGGGCGCCTTCGCGCTCCGGCTGCTGGTGGCGTTCCTGCTGTTCATCGCATTCGGCATTTTCTGTTCGGCGGTGCTCGGCCATTTCGGGCCGCGCCAGATGCTGGTGTTCTGGCCGCTGTTCACGATGCTGTTCTATGCGCTCGCCGGCCTGTGGTTCGGCTACGCCTTCATCGTGATCGCGCTGTGCAGCAGCGCCCTGATCGTGACCGCCTACTTCTACGCCGGTCCGGCGTTGCTGCTGTGGATGGCGGTGGTGCATGGCGGTGCGCTGGTGCTCGGCGGCCTCTGGATGCGCCGGATCTGATCGATGGCGGAACTCGACGAGATCATCCACCAGCCGCTGCGGCTGCGGATCATGGCGGCGCTCAACGCACTGCCGGTTGCGACCGGGCTCGAATTCGCCCGGCTGAAGAAGCTGACGGGCGCCACCGACGGCAATCTCGGCGCCCATATCGAGACGCTGGCCAGGGCCGGCTATGTCGCGGTCGACAAGGCCTTCGTCGGCAAGAAACCGCAGACCACCGTGACCGCGACCGCGGCCGGCCGCGGCGCCTTCGCCCGCCATGTCGCGACCTTGCAGGAGATCATCGCCGGCAAGCAGCCGTGAGGCCGGAATGACGGGGGAATCGGCCCCGTCGCCCCTTGCAGGCCGGCGGGGATTCGTGCGACCGACACAGCTCTTGCACCCTTTT
>DASVOL010000797.1:0-9728 GCA_036383375.1 Bradyrhizobium sp.
TCGGAGATCTCGCCGATGTGCTTGCCGCCGATCTTGACGCACAGCGCCTCCGGCTTCAGCCGGTAGCCGTTGCAGCCGGCGCAGGGCACGTCGGAGAAATACTTGCCGAGCTCCTCGCGCGCCCACTCGCTTTCGGTCTCGCGGTAGCGGCGGTTGATGTTGGTGACGACGCCCTCGAACGGCTTCTTGGTGTCGTAGGAGCGGACGCCGTCCTCATAGGAGAACTTGATCTCGTCGTCGCCGGAGCCGTGCAGCAGTGCGGCCTGCACCTTCTTGGTCAGGTCCTTCCACTTGGTGTCGAGCGTGAACTTGTAGTGCTTGCCGAGCGCGGTCAGGGTCTGGATGTAATAGGGCGAGGACGATTTCGCCCACGGCGCGATCGCGCCCTTGCGCAAGGTCAGCTCCTTGTCGGGGATGACCAGGTCCTCGTCGATGTGCTGCTCGACGCCGAGGCCGCCGCAGGCCGGACACGCGCCATAGGGATTGTTGAACGAGAACAGGCGCGGCTCGATCTCGGGGATGGTGAAGCCGGAGACCGGGCAGGCGAACTTCTCCGAGAACAGGATGCGCTCGGGCCCGCTCTTGTCGTGGATTTTTGCGGTCTTCTTCTTGTCCTCGGCCGGTGCCGCCGCCGGCGCATCAGCATACTCGATCACGGCGAGGCCCTCGGCGAGCTTCAGCGCGGTCTCAAAGCTTTCGGCGAGGCGCTGGGAGAGGTCGGGGCGCACCACGATGCGGTCGACCACGACGTCGATGTCGTGCGGGAATTTCTTGTCGAGCGCGGGCGCCTCCGACAGCTCATGGAAGGTGCCGTCGATCTTGACGCGCTGAAAGCCCTTCTTGAGGTACTCGGCGAGCTCCTTCTTGTACTCGCCCTTGCGGCCGCGCACGACCGGCGCCAGCAGATAGAGGCGGGTGCCTTCCGGCAGCGCCAGCACGCGGTCGACCATCTGCGAGACGATCTGGCTTTCGATCGGCAGCCCCGTCGCCGGCGAATAGGGCACGCCGACGCGCGCCCACAGCAGGCGCATGTAGTCGTAGATCTCGGTGACGGTGCCGACGGTGGAGCGCGGGTTCTTCGACGTGGTCTTCTGCTCGATCGAGATCGCCGGCGACAGACCGTCGATCTGGTCGACATCCGGCTTCTGCATCATCTCCAAAAATTGCCGCGCATAGGCCGACAGCGACTCGACGTAGCGGCGCTGGCCCTCGGCATAGATGGTGTCGAACGCGAGCGACGACTTGCCGGAGCCGGACAGGCCGGTGAACACCACGAGCTTGTCGCGCGGAATCTCGACGTCGATGTTCTTCAGATTGTGTTCGCGCGCGCCGCGGATCGTGATGGCGCGCGATGAGGAGCCGGCGTTCTGTTGGCGCTTCGCCTTGAGCACTTCATCCATAGCGACATTTCCGGGCGCATGATCGGGCGCCTTTTGGGCGCGCATCGCCGGTGCTGCCGGGACCTTGCGCCGATGGGTGAGAAGACTGGAACGTAGGAAGAACGGCCGACAATTTCCAGTGCTGAGTCGCGTCCATCAACGGATAGTTTGCCTGATGGCAGCAGCCGTCAGCAGGACCCGGTTCCGCCAGAGCCTTTCCCGTTCCGATAGGATCGGAACGGGGCTCTGGATTCTGGTTTGACGCGTTTTCTTTACGCGAACCGGGATCCACTTCGCTCGAAAACGCTCTGACGCAAAAAGGCCGGCGCGAGGCCGGCCTTTCCGAGACCCTGAGGTCTGTTTTTCGCTCAGTACTTGGCGACGATCGGGCCGCCGAAGTGATAGTTCACGCCGAACTGCACGGTGTGCAGGTTGATGTCGGCAGACCGAATGCCGAAGTAGGTCTCGCCGCCGAGGCTGCGATACAGGTACTCGCCCTTGATCGACCACTGCGGCGCGATGAACGCCTCGATGCCGGCGCCGACCGTCCAGCCGGAGTGGAAGTTGCTCTGCGAGACGCTCACGCCGCCAGCGCTGAGGGTGAGCTTGTTGTCGGCCCAGGCGTAGCCGCCGGTGCCGTAGAACAGCACCTTGTCGACGGCGAAGCCGATGCGGCCGCGCGCGGTGCCGAGCGAGTCGATCTTGCTCGTCGCGGTGATGCCGAAAGCGGTAGCGGACGCATTGACGTCAGCCCAGGCGCCGTCAGCCTCGAGGCCGTACACGATGTTGCCGGCCTGCCAATTGTAGCCGATGGTGCCGCCGCCGAAGCCGCCTTCCATCTTCGGGTTGCCGGAGTCCTCGCTGGCATAGCCACCGAAGCCGCCGATGTAGAAGCCGGTCCAGTTGTAGATCGCGGCCGGCGGCGGAGCCTTCACGTAAGGCGCGCGTGCCGCCATGTCGGCGGCCATCGCCGGTGCAATTGCGCTGAAGGCAAACATGCCGGCCGATGCCAGCAAAACATTCCTGATTTTCAAAGTCCCAGTCCCATTTTCTTGTTGCCCCTCCAAACTTGAAGGGAACGTCACAGCCCTGTCGTGTGACGCTCGTGTGTTTCTACATAGAAATCTTGGAAGTTGTGTATCCGTGAAACCACAATGCGCGGAAAACGGCCCAAGCCATGCGCGCGCTCGCACGCAACGAAAAGGCCGGCGCAAGGCCGGCCCTTCTGTTCGCTGTGCAGAAGCGGCGTGCGCCGCCGGTAGCTCAGTATTTCGCCGATACGACCGGGCTCGGCGCGTTGAAGTGGTAATTGATGCCGAGCTTGACGGTGTGGAAGGTGTCCTTCCACTCCGATCGATCGTTGATCGTCGGCGTGTACTGGATCGGCGCGACCTTGCCGAGATCGATGTAATTGTACTCGAGCTTGGCCGACCAGTTGGCGGCGAACATGTATTCGACGCCGGCGCCGACGGTCCAGCCCCAGCGCGTGTCGCTCGCGGAGACCGAGGGCGGCGCGAGCCCTGCATTGTAGCGGTGCAGGATGTCGCCGACCGCGGCGCCGCCGTTGACGAACCACAGCGTGGCGGCGTCGGCGTAGCCGAGCCGGCCCTTGATGTCGCCGAAGCTGCGCAGCTCGGTATAGTAGGTATCGAGCACGCTCGGCGGTCCGACATTGATCACGCCGGAGCGGCCGGTGACGGCGGACCAGTGGTAGTCGCCCTCGACGCCGAACACGACGGGGCCGGTCTGGAAATTGTAGCCGATCACGCCGCCGACAAAGCCGCCGCTGGTGTTGTAGGTTTGGGTGCCGATGAACGCTGCGTCGTTCGGAGCGCCGAGATAGGTCTCGCTGCTGGTGCCCCAGCCGCCGCCGCCCTGGGCACCGAGGTAGAAGCCGTTCCAGCTGGTCGCGGGCGTCACAATCTGCGGCGCCGGCGTTGGGGCATGCGCGGCGAGGTCAGCCGCCGATACGGACGAAACGCTCAGCGCGGCGAGGCCGGCTGCGGCAACACAAAGCTGCTTCATGGAATCCATCCCGCTTCGAATCGATCAAGTGCGGGACAAGGCTACCATTCCAGGTTGCATTCGAGCGTGTTGCGCCCGCAACACCAATAACATTTTGATTTTATTGCGTAATTTACGACTTATTAAAATTTAACCATGTTTGATTCGTGGCGGCGGTCCGGCGCGCCAAACAAGCCGGACGCACCAACAAAAAGGCCGGCGCGAGGCCGGCCTTTCGTCTGGATCAAATCCGTGCCGCGCGATCAGTAGCGCGCAACCACCGGGCCGCCCCACTTGTAGTTCACGCGGACGGTGACGAGGTCGACGTCCTGGCGATCGCGGATGTTGCTGAACAGCGCGCCGGTCGGGGTGGTGAGGTTGTAGGTCTTGTCCTGCATGAACAGGTGGTCGTATTCGACACCGGCGGTCCAGTTCGGCGCGAAGCCGACTTCGATGCCGGCGCCGATGGTGCCGCCCCAGCGGGTGTCGGTGGCGCGGCCGGCAAGCACGCCGGTCGGCGTGAAGAAGGTGCTGAAGCGGTTGTCCGTCAGCGCCGCACCGCCCTTGGCGTACAGCAGCACGTTGTTGACGGCGTAGCCGATCTGGCCGGTGAACAGGCCGAACGCGTCGATCTTGCTCTGGTTGGTGAACAGGCCCGGGAAGATCGCGCTGTTGTTGCTGCCCTTCAGGTCAGCCCAGTCACCCTGTGCTTCGAGGCCGAACACCCAGGTTCCAGCCTGCCAGCGATAGCCGATCTGGCCACCGGCAACGCCGCCGGTCGCATCATGGCAACCATCCGATCCGATGAAGATGCCGCCCGGGATCTGGTCCCAGCAATTGTGGCTCGAGCCCCAGCCGCCGTTGGCGCCGATGTAGAAGCCGCTCCAGTCATAGACGGCGGCGATCATCGGCGGCGCCTTGGTGTAGGGGCGCGCAGCGAGATCGGCAGCTGCGGCCGGTGCAGCGAACGCAATCAGGGCAACCGTACCGAGCAAAAACTTCTTCATAATAAAACCCCCAGCTTCCCAATCGGCTTCCACAGGTCCCGAAGCGCGACTTCAGACGCGAGCGCCCGTCTGATGGTTGGTAGCGATACGCTGATTCAACCGGAAACGCCGTCTCCCAAAAGCCACACTCGCGGAAGAAGTATGGCCGTTGCAAGGCATTGATTTATGGCCTGTTTTTCGTTCGGGTGGAACGGAGCAGGCGGCCCGGATCGAAAGTTGATGCCACTCGATCGGTATCGGCGGCCTCTACGGCTGGTTGTGGCGAACAAAACTGGAACATTTCCGGCGGCGATGCTATATCTCAATATCCGTGGATAAACCGCGCAACGGCGACGGCAGCGAGCCGGCGCCGTCGTATAGGGTCATCCACGACGCCTGCAAAGTAAGTGGCGAAGGTTGAGAGTGGCGGCCGATGTCCGGCGCCCGGTTTTTGAGCGGAGATGATGCGATGGCGGGAAGCGTGAACAAGGTGATCCTGGTTGGAAACCTCGGCAAGGATCCGGAAATCCGGCGGACGCAGGACGGTCGTCCGATCGCCAATCTTTCCATCGCGACCTCGGAAACCTGGCGCGACAAGGGCACCGGCGAGCGCAAGGAAAAGACCGAGTGGCACCGCGTCGTGATCTTCAACGAAGGCCTCTGCAAGGTCGCCGAGCAGTATCTGAAGAAGGGCGCCAAGGTGTACATTGAGGGTCAGCTGCAGACCCGCAAATGGACCGACCAGAGCGGCGTCGAGAAGTACTCGACCGAGGTCGTGCTGCAGGGCTTCAACTCCAACCTCACCATGCTTGACGGGCGGGGCGGCGGAGGCGGCAGCTTCGCCGATGATGGCGGCGGCAGCGATTTCGGCTCGTCCGGTCCGGTCAGCTCGGCGCCGCGCCGTGCGGTCGCCGCCGGTGGCGGCAGCCGCAACAGCGACATGGACGACGATATCCCGTTCTGATCGCGGCTCGCGTTTTCCAGGACTACGCCAGGCGCCGTTCCGTGAAGGTTATTTCCCGGAATGGCGTCGTGATTTGTCGCGGCAATATCCTCATGTGGACAATGAGGATAACTCTCTAAGCATCTGTAACAGCTTGCCCGGCTGAGGGCGGTCAGCGCAAGTTCCCGGGACTTTGACACAGGTCGATGTGAATGATATTTACATTAGCCTGCGGCGAATGACATCTGGCCGCGAGCTTCACTCGAGGGCTGCCATCATGAGCCTCGTGCCATTGCTCGACGCTGCGCCTGCGATCCCGCTCCACGCCTTTGCCGCGATGGCAGCCTTCGTGCTCGGCTCCATCCAGCTCGCCGCACCGAAGGGCACGCTGCCGCACCGGACGCTGGGCTGGATCTGGGTGATCCTGATGCTGGTGGTCGCCGGGAGCTCGTTCTGGATCCACCAGATCCGGCTGGTGGGCCCGTGGAGCCCGATCCATCTGCTGTCGATCTTCTCGCTGGTCATGCTGGTGCTCGGCGTGACGGCCGCGCGGAGCCACGACGTCCGCCGCCACAAGTTCACGATGATGGGCATTTTCTTCGGCGCGTTGGTCATTGCCGGCCTGTTCACCTTCGTGCCCGGGCGGATCATGCACGCGGTGGTGTTCGGGCATTGAGCGACGCGAAATCGCCAACGGCCGGCGGCGAATAACGCACGCGGAACCCGTGTTCCATTGGCAATTCGCCGCTCACCATCCGCTTCCCGGGCCAGGCCGCGACCGAAGTCGCAAACAAGCCCGTAAGTGCATGAAAAAACGAAGGGAAAAACGGCTTGCCGGAGCCGCGCAAGGGTGGTTATCAGGCCCTCGATGGTCTATATGATTCCCCAGCAGAACTGACCGGATTTCCCCTTTGTCCGAACCCGAAGACGACAAGCCCGGCGAGCCGCCGGTGCCCTCAGATATTCGTCCCGTTTCCATTCTCGACGAGATGAAGAAGTCCTACCTCGATTACGCGATGAGCGTGATCGTCTCGCGTGCGCTGCCCGATGCGCGCGACGGGCTCAAGCCGGTGCACCGGCGCATCCTCTATTCGATGCATGAGCAGGGACACACCCCGGACAAGAAATACGTCAAGTCCGCGCGCGTCGTCGGCGACGTGATCGGTAAATATCATCCGCATGGCGACCAGTCGATCTACGACGCGATGGTCCGCATGGCGCAGGACTTCTCCCTGCGCGTGCCGCTGATCGACGGCCAGGGCAATTTCGGTTCGGTCGACGGCGATCCGCCGGCCGCCTATCGATATACGGAAGCGCGGCTGACCAAGGCTGCGCTTGCCGTTCTGGCCGACATCGACATGGACACCGTCGATTTCCAGCCGAACTACGACAACTCCGAGAAAGAGCCGTCGGTTCTGCCGGCCCGGTTCCCGAACCTGCTGGTCAACGGCGCCGGCGGCATCGCCGTCGGCATGGCGACCAACATCCCGCCGCACAATCTCGGCGAGGTCGTCGACGCCTGCGTGGCGCTGATCGACAATCCTGCGCTCACGATCGACGAGTTGATCGACATCATTCCGGGACCCGACTTCCCGACCGGCGGCATCATCCTGGGTCGCCAGGGCATCCGGTCGGCCTACCATCTCGGCCGCGGCTCGATCGTGATGCGCGGCAAGGTGGCGATCGACACCATCAGGAAGGATCGCGAAGCGATCATCATCACCGAGATTCCTTATCAGGTGAACAAGGCGACGATGGTCGAGCGCATCGCCGATCTCGTCAAAGAGAAGAAGATCGAGGGCATCGGGGACCTGCGCGACGAGTCCGATCGTGACGGCTATCGCGTCGTCATCGAGCTGAAGCGCGAAGCGGTGCCCGACGTGGTGCTGAACCAGCTCTATCGGTTCACGCCGCTGCAGACCAATTTCCCGGCCAACATGCTGGCGCTGGATTCCGGCCGTCCGCAGACCATGAATCTGAAGGACCTGCTCACCATCTTCGTCGCGTTCCGCGAGCAGGTGGTGACCCGGCGGACCAAGTTCCTGCTCGGCAAGGCCCGTGATCGCGCCCACATCCTTGTCGGCCTTGCGATCGCCGTCGCCAACATCGATGAGATGATCCGTGTCATCCGAACCTCACCCGATCCGAACACGGCGCGCGAGGCCCTGATGTCGCGCGACTGGCCGGCCCGCGACGTCGAGGCTATGATCACGCTGATCGACGATCCCCGCCATCGCATCAACGAGGACGGCACGCTCCGCCTGTCGATGGAGCAGGCCAGGGCGATCCTCGATCTCCGGCTGCAGCGCCTGACCGCACTCGGGCGGGACGAAATATCCGAGGAGCTCGACAAGCTCGCCGCCGAGATCGCCGACTATCTCGACATCCTGCGCTCGCGTGCGCGCGTGCAGGGCATCGTCAAAACCGAGCTGGCCGAGGTGAAGCAGCAGTTCGCCACCCCGCGCAAGACCGTCATCATCGAGCATGAAGGCGAGGTCGAGGACGAGGACCTGATCCAGCGCGAGGACATGGTCGTCACCGTGTCGCATGCGGGCTACGTCAAGCGCGTGCCGCTGTCGACCTACCGGGCGCAGCGTCGCGGCGGCAAGGGCCGCGCCGGCATGCAGACCCGCGACGAGGATTTCGTCGCGCGGCTGTTCGTGGCCTCGACCCACACGCCGGTGCTGTTCTTCTCGTCACGCGGCCAGGTCTACAAGGAGAAGGTCTGGCGGCTGCCGATGGCGGCGCCAAACGCCCGCGGCAAGGCGCTGATCAACATCCTGCCGCTGGAGCAGGGCGAGCGCATCACCACGATCATGCCGCTGCCGGAGGATGAATCCTCCTGGGGCAATCTCGACGTGATGTTCGCGACCACCAGCGGCACCGTTCGCCGCAACAAGTTGTCCGATTTCGTCGACGTCCGCCGCTCCGGCATCATCGCGATGAAGCTCGGCGAAGGCGAGGCGATCGTCGACGTGCAGATCTGCACCGAGCGCGACGACGTGCTGCTGACCGCCGCCGGCGGGCAATGCATCCGCTTCCCGGTCACCGATGTGCGCGTCTTCACCGGCCGCACCTCGATGGGCGTGCGCGGCATCGCGCTTGCCGAGGCCGACAAGCTGATCTCGCTGTCGATCTTGCGTCACGTCGAAACCACCTCGGACGAGCGCTCGGCCTATCTGAAGATGCGCCGTGCGGTGGCCGGCGAGGCGACCGCCGAGGAGCCCGCGGATGCCGAGGGCGAGGAGACGGCGACCGCGATCCAACTGTCGCAGGAGCGCTATGCCGAGCTGTCGGCGGCCGAGCAGGTGGTGCTTACCGTCTCCGTCAACGGCTTCGGCAAGCGGACCTCGTCCTACGAGTACCGCACCACCGGCCGCGGCGGCAAAGGCATCGTCGCGATGAGCGTCAACAACCGCAACGGCAATCTGGTGGCGTCATTCCCGGTCGAGGACGCCGACCAGATCATGCTGGTCACCGACAAGGGGCAGCTGATCCGCTGCCCGGTGGCCGACATCCGCGTGGCCGGCCGCTCGACCCAGGGCGTGATCGTGTTCGACACCGCCGAGGACGAGCATGTCGTCTCGGTCGAGCACATTCCGGAGGAAGAGAACGGCGCGAACGGGAACGGCGAGTAGAGCCGTTCCCGAAGGTGGTTCGTTGCAGGCGGTCGAGGTTGGGGCGCCACGCCAGCTTGCCTGATGCCTGGGCGCGCAGGGTGCTCCCATCCATCGTTTCGCCGGGCTTCGCGAACGTGCGTCTCTGTTCGTCGAAGGGCGACCCGCTCAGGGCGTCCGGGGCGCAGATAGCATTGTGAACAGAACGCTATCGCCGTCCCGTTGCGCTGTTTCGCGTGACGTCGCGTAGCCGTGTACGAGCTCCAAACCGCCTTCGGAAACATGCCACTTCCAGCGAGTGGGCTCCTTCTGCGCACTCACGACAACCTCGAGAAGGCGAACGCGGGTTTGTTTGGCCATCTTGCCGACATGCGTCTGAGTTGGCATTTGCCGACGCGCCCAATCCGGTCGCGCGCAGGAGCTATTTCTTCTTCCTCGGCGGAGGAGGATTGATCTCGGCGATCTTGCGCAGGCAATCGGCTTCGGTGTCGTGCGGGCCGGTCACGAATGTTCCGCTGACTTTTGTGGAATACCAACCGGACGTCACGCCGAGGCGCGCGGACTCTTCAGTCTTGACGTGACGAGGCGAGAGATTTTGCATGAAGCTCTTTCGGTGAGTGCGCTCGAATCTTTTTCGAGCGCACGGAGGAGGCTTTCAACCACCCGACTGGAACTTCGTCGGCTTCGCCTCGCGCTGGAAAGCCGCGCCAGTCGGCAAGCGTCGTCGTTCCTGCGCGTGATTGCAGCAAATAGCCAGCACTTTCTCGCGCGATACGGGTATTTGTCCGATCAGGCCGAT
>DASVOL010000798.1:0-3230 GCA_036383375.1 Bradyrhizobium sp.
CTGCCCCTTGCGGATCGCATGGGGGCTTCCTATTTGGCTCATAACGGCGACGTTGAGCTTTAGGGGCTCCGGCGCTGGGACGACCACGGCAATGTCGGCTGCGCCGGATGTACGCGCGCCCCTTGTTCGTGGTCGTTGGCATTTTTAGGGGCATTTTGCCCCGTTTTCCCGCTTCCCGAGACCGCGTTTGGGCCGGCCTGCCTTGGCAGCGGGGGAGGCTGCGGCTATACGCTGGCGCTCATGAATGACGCCATCAAGCTAGCCCCCGAAACCGCCTCGCAGGCAGCAAGTTTGCCGCAGCTTTCGGTGGTCGTCCCGACCTTCAACGAACGCGACAACGTCACGGTGCTGTACCGCCGGCTCGACGCGACCCTGAAGGACGTGTCCTGGGAGGTCATCTTCGTCGATGACAATTCGCCCGACGGGACCTGGGACGTGGTGCGCGCCCTGGCGCGCAAGGACTCCCGCGTGCGCTGCATCCGTCGGATCGGCCGGCGCGGCCTGTCCGGCGCCTGCATCGAGGGCATCCTGGCGTCGAGCGCGCCCTATGCCGCGGTCATGGACGCCGACCTCCAGCATGACGAGACCCAGCTCCCGAAGATGGTCGCGCTGCTGCAGAGCGGCGAGGCCGAGCTCGTGGTCGGCAGCCGCTATATCGAGGGCTACAAGAGCGAAGGCTTCAACAAGCAGCGCGCCGGCGCCAGCGCCTTCGCCACCGAGATCGCGCGCCGCTCGCTGAAGGTCGAGATCGCCGACCCCATGAGCGGCTTCTTCATGATCCGCCGCGACCGTTTCGAGCAGCTCGCGCCGCAGCTCTCGACCCAGGGCTTCAAGATCCTGCTCGATGTCGTGGCGACGGCGGAGGGCAAGCTGCGCACGGTGGAAATTCCCTACACATTCGGCGCCCGCCAGCATGGCGAGAGCAAGCTTGACTCGATGGTCGCGCTCGACTTCCTTGGCCTGGTGCTGGCGAAGCTGACCAACGATCTGATCTCGCTGCGCTTCATCCTGTTCGCCGCGGTCGGCGGGCTCGGCCTGCTGGTGCATCTCAGCGTGCTGTTCATCGCGCTTGAAATCTTCAAGGCGCCGTTCCCGGAGGCCCAGGCCGCCGGCGCGATCGTCGCCATGACCAGCAACTTCATCCTCAACAATTTCCTGACCTATCGCGACCAGCGGCTGAAGGGCTTTGGCATCCTGCGCGGCCTGCTGCTGTTCTATCTGGTGTGCAGCGTCGGCCTGCTCGCCAATGTCGGCGTCGCATTCTCGGTCTACGACCAGGAGCCGATCTGGTGGCTTGCGGGCGCGGCCGGCGCGCTGATGGGCGTGGTGTGGAACTACGCGATGTCGGGGCTGTTCGTCTGGCGCAAGCGATGACGGTGGCATGAACGCGAACGAGGCGCGGCTGGCCCGGAACACCGCTCTTGCGGTGTGCGCGCTGGTCGGGTTGCGGCTGGCCGCCGCCGCATGGACGCCGCTGACCTTCGACGAAGCGTATTACTGGATGTGGTCGAAGGCGCTCGCCGGCGGCTACTACGACCATCCGCCGATGGTCGCGGTCGTGATCCGGCTCGGCACCATGATCGCGGGCGACACGCCGCTCGGCGTGCGGCTGGTGTCGATCCTGCTCGCGCTGCCGATGAGCTGGGCGATCTACCGGGCGGCCGAGATCATGTTCGGCGGCCGGCGCATCGCCGCCAGCGCAACGATCCTGCTCAATGTCACGCTGATGGCCGCCGTCGGTACGCTGATCGTGACGCCGGATGCGCCGCTGCTGGTCGCCGCGAGCTTCCTGCTGTATTCGCTGGCAAAGGTGCTGGAGAGCGGCCGCGGCGCCTGGTGGCTTGCGGTCGGCGTCAGCGCAGGCCTCGCGCTGCTGTCGAAATACACCGCGCTGTTCTTCGGACCAGCGATCCTGATCTGGCTTGCTGTCGTGCCGAAGCTGCGGCGCTGGTATCTCTCGCCGTGGCTCTATCTCGGCGGCCTCGTTGCGGCCGGCCTGTTTGCGCCGGTCATTCTCTGGAATGCCGATCACCACTGGGTCTCGTTCATCAAGCAGATGGGCCGCGCCCGGATCGAGGACTTCCGCCCGAATTACATCGCCGAGCTGATCCCGACGCAGTTTGCGTTCGCGACGCCCTTGGTCTTCATCCTCGGTGTGATGGGCCTTTACGCACTCTACCGGCGCCGCGCCGGCGCGATGCCCGCACGCGTGCTGGTCAACACGATGTTCTGGACCATCGTGGTCTACTTCACCTGGCACGCGCTGCATGCGCGGGTCGAGGCCAACTGGTTCGCGCCGGTCTATCCGGCTTTTGCGGTGGCGGCCGCAGTCGCGGCGATCCAGGTGCAGTGGGCGCCGCGCCAGCAGCGCACGATCGATTTCTGTCGCCGCTGGGCCGCGCCGTCGGGCGTCGTGCTGTTCGCGCTGCTGATCGTGCAGGCCAACACCGGCATGCTCTCGGGCTATCGCCGCGACGCTACCGTCCGCAGCGTCGGCGTCGGCTGGCAGGAGCTCGCCGGCGAGATCGAGGCGGTGCGCGCACGCACCGGCGCGAGCTGCGTGCTGGCGCCGGACTACGGCACCACCGGCTGGCTGGCCTTCTATCTCCCCAAGGGCACCTGCGTCACCCAGCAGGGCCAGCGCATTCGCTGGGTCAACATGCCTGAGCCGAGCCCGGCGCAGCTGTCCGGCAAGCTGCTGTATGTGCATGAGGTCGAGCAGACGATGCCGGCCTCGGTGCGCGACAATTTCGCCTATGTCGAAACGGTGGCCGAGGTCAAACGCATGCGCGGGCCGCTGGTGATCGAGACCTACGCGCTCGATCTGCTCGATGGCGCCAAGGGCGAGGTCTTCGACCGCTCACCGCCGCCGGAACTGCAGTAAAACTTTCGCTGTTGCATGTCGGATCGTCCGGTTCCGGCTCGTCTTCCAGGGAGCCCGTCAACCATGCGAGGTTCCAACCATGACCAGTTCCGTCCTCAAGCCCGCCGCCGAGCTCGCCAGCACCAACACCAGGCGCTTTCCCAATGAGAGCGCCGAGTATCGCCGGGCGCGCCAGGCGCTGCTCGTCGAGGAGATCGAGCTGCGACGGCACATCGCGCGCGTCGCCGAGCTGCGCCGCGCCTTGCCGCCGGGCGGCGAGGTGACCAGGGCGTATGAGTTCACGGGTGAGTCCGGCGCGGCCTCGCTCGCCGATCTCTTCGGCAACAAGCAGACGCTGATCATCTAC
>DASVOL010000799.1:0-1844 GCA_036383375.1 Bradyrhizobium sp.
GTCGCGGTCGCGCAGCGCGCCAAGGACGCCGGCGCCACCCGCTTCTGCATGGCCGCGGCCTGGCGCAGTCCCAAGGACCGCGATCTCGATCAGGTCTGCGACATGGTCAGCGCGGTGAAGGGCCTCGGCATGGAAACCTGCGTCACGCTCGGCATGCTGACGCCCGATCAGGCCGAACGCCTCTCCGACGCCGGGCTCGATTTCTACAACCACAACGTCGATACCTCGCCGGAGTTCTACGACAAGATCATCACCACCCGCACCCTGCAAGACCGCATCGATACGCTCGCGCATGTCCGCGACGCCGGCATCAAGGTCTGCTGCGGCGGCATTATCGGCATGGGTGAACAGGTCGAAGACCGGCTCGGCATGCTGATGCTGCTTGCCAATCTCCCGAGCCATCCGGAGAGCGTGCCGATCAATCTGTGGAACGAGGTCAAGGGCGTGCCGGTCAACGACACCGCCGAGCGGCCCGATCCGATCGCGCTGGTCCGGCTGGTCGCCACGGCCCGGATCATGATGCCGAACAGCGTGGTGCGGCTGTCGGCCGGACGGCAATACATGACCGACGAACTGCAGGCGATGTGCTTCCTCGCCGGCGCCAATTCGATCTTCATCGGTGATGTGCTGCTGACCACCAAGAACCCGCAGCGTGATCGCGACGCCGATCTGCTGGAGCGGCTCGGCATCACATCCCGCCTCGCCTGACCGCAATCATCTGCGAACGCGCGGCGTCATTCGCCGCGCAACCGAACCACCATCACCGAGAGTGAAGCATGAGCGCAATCCAGGCGGCCAAGGCCGCTGATTACGCCGCGGCCTTGCACGCCCTGAGCAAGGACGATCGGCTGCGCGGTCTCAAGCCGCGCGCGGGCATCGATTTCGTATCGAACGACTATCTGGCGCTGGCGAGCGCGCCGCGCATCAAGAACGCCGTCTCGGCCGCGATCGAGGCCGGCACGCCGATCGGCGCCGGCGGGTCGCGGCTGTTGCGCGGCAATTGCGAGGAGCACGAACGGCTGGAAGCCGAGGCTGCCGCGTTCTTCCGCGCCGAGACCGCGCTGTTCTTCGGCGGCGGCTATGTCGCGAACTTCGCCGTGCTGACGACGCTGCCGCAGCGTGGCGACCTGCTCGTGCTCGATGCGCTGGTGCACGCCAGCATTCATGAGGGCGCGCGGGCCGGCCGGGCCGCGTTCCGGTTCAGCGCGCACAATGACCCCGGGTCGGTCGAGGACACCATTCGCACCTGGCGCGCCGAGGGCGGAACGGGCCGGGTCTGGATCGTGGTCGAGAGCGTCTACAGCATGGACGGCGACGTCGCGCCGCTCGACGACCTCATCGCCATCGCCGAACGGCACGACGCGTTCCTGATGGTGGACGAAGCGCACGGCACCGGCGTCTACGGCGAACAGGGCCGCGGGCTGACGGCGCCCTATGAGGGGCGCGAGAATCTCGTGATCGTTCATACCTGCGGCAAAGCGCTGGGCGCCGCCGGCGCGCTGGTCACGGGCTCGACCGTGCTGCGCGACTTCATGGTCAATCGCTGCCGCCCGTTCATCTTCGCCACCGCGCCGTCGCCGCTTGTGGCCGTCGCCGTGCGCGAGGCGCTCCTGATCCTGCAGCAGGAGCCCGAGCGCCAGCGGCGCCTTGCAGAACTGGTTGCGTTCACGCATCGCGAGCTCGATCTGCGCGGCTGGCGCAGTCCGTCGCGTTCGCAGATCGTGCCCTATATCGTCGGCGACAATGCGCGCGCGATGCGGCTTGCCTCTGCGCTGCAGGCGCGCGGCTTCGACATCAGAGGCATCAGGCCGCCGACCGTGCCGGCGGGCACCGCGCGGTTGCGC
>DASVOL010000800.1:0-2971 GCA_036383375.1 Bradyrhizobium sp.
ACCGCCCGAGGTACGACCTTCACCACCGCCGTGCGGATGGTCGATCGGGTTCATGACGACGCCGCGGTTATGCGGACGCCAGCCGAGCCAGCGGGTACGACCGGCCTTGCCGATCGAGATGTTCATGTGATCCGGGTTCGAGACCGCGCCGATCGTGCCGCGGCAACGGCCGTGCACGAGACGCTGCTCGCCCGAGTTCAGGCGGACGATCACGTAGTCCTGGTCGCGGCCGACGATCTGGGCGTAGGTGCCGGCGGAGCGCGCCAGCTGGCCGCCCTTGCCGATCTTCAGCTCGATGTTGTGCACGATCGTGCCGACCGGCATGTTGCCGAGCGGCATGACGTTGCCCGGCTTGACGTCGACATAGTTGCCGGCGACGACGGTGTCGCCCGCCGCCAGACGCTGCGGCGCCAGGATGTAGGCCAGCTCACCGTCCTGATACTTGATCAGCGCGATGAACGCGGTGCGGTTCGGATCGTACTCGAGCCGCTCCACGACCGCCGGCATGTCCACCTTGTCGCGGCGGAAGTCGACGGTGCGGTAGGCCTTCTTGTGGCCGCCGCCGCGGAAACGCACGGTGATGCGACCGGTGTTGTTACGACCGCCATTGCCGAGCTTGCCCTCGGTCAGGGTCTTCACCGGCTTGCCCTTGTAGAGCGCCGAACGATCGACCATGACCAGCTGGCGCTGGCCCGGCGTCGTGGGATTGTAGGTTTTCAATGCCATCGTCGTTGCGCCTTATAGTCCGGTAGTCACGTCGATGCGGTGGCCCTCTTCAAGGGTCACGATCGCGCGCTTGGAGTCCGACTGCGAGCCGAGATTGCCGCGGAACACCTTGGTCTTGCCCTTGCGAACGAGCGTGTTGACGCTCTTCACCTTGACGTCGAACAGCTTCTCGACCGCTTCCTTGATCTGCGGCTTGGTCGCCTTGGCGGCGACCTTGAACAGCACCTTGTTGTGCTCGGAGGCGAGCGTCGCCTTTTCCGTCACGACCGGCGAGATGATGACGTCGTAGTGGCGCGGATCGATGTTCTTCATTTGAAGCGCGCCTCCAGCGCATCAACCGCAGCCTTGGTCAGCACCAGCTTGTGGCGGCGGAGAATGTCGTAGACGTTGATGCCCTGGATCGGCAGCACGTCGATGTTCGGGATGTTGCGGGCAGCGGTCGCGAAACCGTTGTGCAGCTCGGCGCCGTCGATGATCAGCGCATTGGTCAGGCCGAGGCCCGAGAAGTGACCGATCAGGGCCTTGGTCTTGGCCGCCTCGAGCTGCGCATTGTCGATCACGATCAGCCCGCCGTCCTTGGCCTTGGCCGACAGCGCATGCTTCAGCGCGAGCGCGCGCACCTTCTTCGGCAGGTCGGTCGCATGGGAGCGAACGACCGGACCGAACGCACGGCCACCGCCGCGGAACTGCGGCACGCGGGCCGAGCCGTGACGGGCGCCGCCGGTGCCCTTCTGCTTGTACATCTTCTTGCCGGTGCGCCAGATCTCGGCGCGACCTTTCGCCTTGTGGGTGCCGGCCTGGCGCTTGTTGAGCTGCCACTGCACGCAACGCTGGATGATATCCTTGCGCGGCTCGAGACCGAAGATCTCGTCCGACAGCTGGACCGAACCAGCTTCCTTGCCTTCAAGGGTGGTGACTTTCAGTTCCATCTCACACACCCTCCTTCTCGGCCACAGCCTCGGCAGCTTCGCCGCCGGCAACCTTGAACTTGCCGGGCTTCGGAGCTTCCTTCGGCAGCGGCTTCTTGACCGCGTCGCGCACCGAGATCCAGCCGCCCTTGGAGCCGGGGACGGCGCCTTCGACGAGGATCAGGCCGCGCTCGACGTCGGTCGAAACCACACGCAGATTGAGCGTGGTGATGCGGTCGACGCCCATATGGCCGGGCATCTTCTTGTTCTTGAAGGTCTTGCCGGGGTCCTGACGGCCACCGGTCGAACCGATCGAGCGGTGCGAGACCGAGACGCCGTGGGTGGCGCGCAGACCGCCGAAATTCCAGCGCTTCATGCCGCCGGCAAAGCCCTTACCGATCGAGGTGCCGGTCACGTCGACGAACTGGCCGACCACGAAATGGTCCGCCTGGATTTCCGCGCCGACCGGGATCAGCGCGTCCTCGGACACGCGGAACTCGGCAACCTTGCGCTTCGGCTCGACCTTGGCGACCGCGAACTGGCCGCGTTCGGCCTTCGGCATGTACACCGTCTTGCGAGCGCCCGAGCCGAGCTGAAGAGCGACATAGCCGTTCTTCTCGGTCGTGCGGTGGCCCAGCACCTGGCAGTTGCCCAACTTCAGCACGGTCACAGGGATATGCTCGCCGGTCTCCGTAAAGACCCGCGTCATCCCGACCTTCTGTGCGATCACTCCGGAGCGCATCGGCGTGCTTCCTGTCTTTCTGTCCGCAAGCGGCGGACGTAAAAATCCAAAACCTTAGAGCTTGATCTCGACGTCGACACCGGCGGCCAGGTCGAGCTTCATCAGCGCATCGACGGTCTGCGGGGTCGGGTCAACAATGTCGAGGAGGCGCTTGTGAGTGCGCATCTCGAATTGCTCGCGGCTCTTCTTGTCAACGTGCGGCGAACGGTTGACGGTGAACTTCTCGATGCGGGTCGGCAGCGGAATCGGTCCGCGAACCTGCGCACCGGTGCGCTTCGCCGTGTTCACGATCTCACGGGTCGACGTATCGAGGATTCGATGGTCGAACGCCTTGAGACGGATGCGAATGTTTTGGCCGTTCATTGCCGTATCTCTTTCTTCGTCGCTCAATTAGCGAATAGCGAGTGGTGAGCGGCGGGTGGGCGAACCCACCCGCTGCAAACTGACTGATCCACCCTTACTCGATGATGGCGGCGACGACGCCGGCGCCGACGGTGCGGCCGCCTTCGCGGATCGCGAAGCGCAGCTTCTCTTCCATCGCGATCGGCACGATCAGGTGCACTTCCATCGCGATGTTGTCGCCCGGCATCACCAT
>DASVOL010000801.1:0-2629 GCA_036383375.1 Bradyrhizobium sp.
CCCATCACGCGGATCACCGGCTCGGTGCCGGAGGGGCGGATCAACAGGCGGCCATGGCCGTTGAGGCGCTTCTCGCCGTCGGTGATCGCGGACTTGACCTCGGCGTCGTCGAGCGGCTTGCCGCTGCGATAGCGCACGTTCTTCAGGATCTGCGGCAAAGGATCGAACCGCCGGCAGATCTCCGACACCGGGCGGCGCAGCTTCTGCACCACGGCCAGCACCTGCAACGCAGCGACGAAGCCGTCGCCGGTGGTCGAATAGTCCGACATGATGATGTGGCCGGACGGCTCGCCGCCGAGATTGTAGCCGCCGCTCAGCATCTGCTCGAGCACGTAGCGGTCGCCGACCGGGGTGCGGACCATCGAGATCCCGTGGCCCTGCAGGAAGCGCTCCAACCCGAGATTGGACATCACGGTCGTGACGATGCCGGGCTTGGCCAGACGCCCCTCTTCCTTCCAGCTCTGCGCGATCACCGCGAGCAGCTGGTCGCCGTCGACGATGTGGCCGCGCTCGTCGACCAGGATGACGCGATCCGCGTCGCCATCGAGCGCGATGCCGATGTCGGCGCGCATCTCGCGCACCTTCCGCGACAGCGCTTCCGGCGAGGTCGAGCCGCATTCCTTGTTGATGTTGAAGCCGTCGGGTTCGACCCCGATCGGCACCACGTCGGCGCCGAGTTCCCACAGCGCTTCCGGCACCACCTTGTAGGCGGCGCCGTTGGCGCAATCGACCACGACGCGCAGGCCGTCGAGCGAGAGGTCGCGCGGCAGGGTGCGCTTGGCGAATTCGATGTAGCGGTCATGGACGCCGTCGATGCGGCGGGCGCGGCCGAGGCTCGCGCTCTGCGCCAGGCGGCGGTCGAGCGATTCGTCCAGCAGCTGCTCGATCTGCTTCTCGACATCGTCGGAGAGCTTGAAGCCCTGCGGGCCGAACAGCTTGATGCCGTTGTCTTCGAACAGATTGTGCGACGCCGAGATCATGACGCCGAGATCGGCGCGCATCGACTTGGTCAGCATCGCGATGGCCGGCGTCGGCATCGGGCCGACCAGCAGCACGTCCATGCCGACCGAAGTGAAGCCTGCGACCATGGCGTATTCGATCATGTAGCCGGACAGCCGCGTGTCCTTGCCGATCACGACGCGATGGCGATGGTCGCCACGCTGAAACACCAACCCTGCGGCCTGCCCCACCTTGAGCGCGAGCTCCGGCGTGATCAGCCCATTGGCGCGGCCCCGAATTCCATCGGTCCCGAAATATTTGCGGCTCATGATACCCCCAACACGGACCTCTCGAACCACCCGGCGAGAGAGTCCTGAACGCCTACCAGTGTAGCGTGCATCGGCCTTATAGACTGCCAGGCGCTAAAATGACTTCAAAAAATATGATGAATCATTACCGCGGCCGAACCGCGTCTTTCGGCATTAAGGCGCTGAAAAATATAACATTATGGCCGTCCAGGCAATCCCTGGGAACGGCTGCTATCCCCTACCTCTTGCCGCCTCGCTTGACGTGCTGGTCGCCCTTGCTGGGGGCCGGCTGGGTGACATTGACGGGGTCGGAACCGGGAAACGTCTCCTCCAGCCCCTCTTCCAGCGCCTCGTCGAGCCGGCGCTTTTCGGCATTGTCGTCTGGTTTCGGCTTGGAGCCTGATTGCGTCATCGTGCTCTCCCATCCGTCTTCAGATTTGGCGGGCCATCCAACCATGCTAGATGACGGCAAGACCGAACACCCGCAAGACGTCTCCATCGAACTTGCGACCAAGAAGAAGGGCCGGGAACGTCCATGAAGCACATTACCTGCATCGAAGATCTGCGCCAGCTGCACAAGCGCAGGGTGCCGAAGGCGTTTTTCGATTATGCGGACCGCGGCTCCTACACCGAGGATACGCTGCGCGCCAACTCCGAGGACCTGCAGCAGATCAAGTTCCGCCAGCGCATCCTGGTGGATGTGTCCAAGCGCAGCCTGGCGACCACGATCCTGGGCGAGCCGGCCGCGATGCCGCTGATCCTGGCGCCGGTCGGCCTGCTCGGCATGCAGCACGGCGACGGCGAGATCCATGCCTGCCGCGCGGCGCAAGCAGCCGGCATCCCGTTCACCCAGAGCACGATGTCGATCTGCTCGATCGAGGATATCGCGGCCGCCGTCGACAAGCCGTTCTGGTTCCAGCTCTACGTCATGAAGGACCGCGGCTTCATCAAGTCGCTGATCGAGCGCGCGATCGCGGCAAAATGCTCGGCGCTGGTGCTGACCGTCGACCTGCAGGTGATCGGCCAGCGCCACCAGGACATCAAGAACGGCATGACCGTGCCGCCGGAATGGTCGCTGTCAAAGCTGATCGATTTCGCCACCAAGCCCGCCTGGGTCGCCGGCGTGTTGCAGGGCAAGCGCCGCACCTTCGGCAATCTCGCCGGACATCTGAAGATCGACCAGGACATCACCTCGCTCTCGACCTGGATCAATTCGCAGTTTGACACGTCGCTGAACTGGAAGGACGTCGACTGGATCCGCTCGATCTGGCCGGGCAAGCTCATCCTCAAGGGCATCCTCGACGTCGAGGACGCCGAGCTTGCCGCCAAGAGCGGCGCACAGGCAATCGTGGTCTCCAACCATGGCGGCCGTCAGCTCGGCG
>DASVOL010000802.1:0-11791 GCA_036383375.1 Bradyrhizobium sp.
GTGATCTGGATGGTCTCGCTCGCGATCGTCGCGCCCTGGTTCGGCACCACGGCGGTGTCGCCGAGGATCACGACGACGCGGGCAAAGGAGACGTCGAGCTCTTCGGCGACGATCTGCCCGAGCGCGGTGCGGATGCCGGTGCCGAGATCAACATGGCCGTTATAGGCGTTGACCGAGCCGTCTGACGCGATGGTGATGAAGGTCTCGAACGCGCCTTCCGCGCCCAGCACGGCAGGGCGAACGACCGACAGCGAGCCGCGCTTGCGTTGCTCCGAACCGGTCATCAATCGCGCGCCTCGAGCACATGGCCGGCGGCGCGCATCGCCGCGCGCATGATTTCGATATGCGCACCGCAGCGGCAGAGATTGTAGCGCAGCGCTTCCAGCACCTCATGCTCGGATGGATTGGGATTGCGCGTCAGCAGCGCCTTGGTGGTGATGATCATGCCGTTGAGGCAGTAGCCGCACTGCGCGGCCTGTTCGCGGATGAAGGCATCCTGCACCGGATCGGGGTGCTTGCGGCTGCCGAGGCCTTCCAGTGTGACGATGTCGCGGTTCGCGCAACCTTCAATCGGAATCACACAGGCGCGCGCAGCGACGCCGTCGATCAGCACCGCGCAGGCGCCGCACTCGCCGAGCCCGCAGCCATATTTCGGTCCGTTCAATGCGAGATCGTTGCGCAGCACGTAAAGCAATGCGGTGTCGGGAGCGGCGTCGACATCATGATTCCTGCCGTTCACCGTCAGGCGCATTGCTCTGGTTCTCCCCTGATGTTTGCGCTGCAATGTCAGCGTCAAATCCGCCAATGAGGATAACGTTTGTATACAAACGTGCAAGCGGCGGCATGCCGCGCTGCAGCGAGTGCACGCTTTATGAACAGGGTGCGCAAGCGAATGGCAGCTTTTGATCGCAAAGCCCGCTTGACAGGTTTGAGACCTGCGCGCAGGATCATTCGTATACGAACGATATAGGCGGGGAGGCGGAAGCGCAGTATGATCGACCGCCACCACAAGTCCAGGCTTGGTCACGATGGCTGACACAATGACCGTCGCCGCCGGCGACAAGATCCGCTGCGATGCCTGTCCGGTGATGTGCTACATCAAGCCGGGCGCGGCCGGCGCGTGCGACCGTTATGCCAATCACGATGGCACGCTGGTGCGCGTCGACCCGCATGTCGTGCTGGAGCGTACGGTCTCGCATGGCGGCAAGCTGGTGCCGTTCCAGGCGAGCGGTGACTGGGACGGCAAGATCGTCCGTCAGCCCGAGCTGTTCGTCACCGCGATCGGCGCTGGAACTACCTATCCGGACTACAAGCCGGCGCCCTTTATCGTGTCGTCGGAAGTCGACGGCGTCGACATGGTCACTGTGGTGACTGAGGGCATTTTCTCCTATTGCGGCGTCAAGCTGAAGATCGACACCGATCGCTATCTCGGCCCCGAGACCGCGATCGTCCGTGCCGATGGCGAGGCGGTCGGCCATGTCACGACCAGCGAATATGGCTCGCAGATGCTCTCGCTCGGCGGCGTGCATCATCTGACCGGCGGCTCGAAGAAGGAGGGCCGCGTCACCTGCGACACGCTGATGGATCTGTCCAACTGCAAGGCGGTGGAGCTGACCATCGACGGCGGCGCCACCGTGGTGGTGCAGGCAGGCAAGCCGCCGATCGTCAACGGCATGGCGGAAGAGCGGATGCGGGTGGGTTGCGGCTCGGCGACCATCGGCATGTTCGCCAAGCAGTGGCACGGCAAGGTCGATGAAGTCGTGGTGGTCGACGACCACATCACCGGGGTGCTCAGCGAGCACCAGGCCGGCAAACTGCTCGACATCGCCGACACCGGCATCAAGATGAAGGGGCGCCGTTCGACGCCGGGCCGCTATTTCCAGGTCGCCGATCCCGGCACGGGATGGGGCGGTACCAACATCTCCGATCCGCTGTCGATCCTGGGTCCCTTCAATGCCAAGGAGGCGCGGCCCGGGCTCACCATGCTGATGGTCTCGACCACCGGCGAGCATGCTTCTTATTACGTGCTCGACGAGGCGCTGAGGCCGATCGAGACCGAGATGCCGGCGGACCTGAAATTCTCGGTCGAGCGGATCCAGGAGAATTGCGAGCCGGCGCTGTGCACCGTGCTGTTCATGGGCGGCGCCGGCGGCTCGCTGCGCGCCGGCGTCACCGACAATCCGGTGCGGCTGACCCGCTCGGTGAAGGATGCACTCACAAGGGTGACCAGCGGCGGCGCGCCGGTCTATGTGTGGCCCGGCGGCGGCATAACCTTCATGGTCGATGTCACGCAGATGCCGGCGGGCGCCTTCGGCTATGTGCCGACCCCGGCGCTGGTGGCGCCGATCGAATTCACGATGAAGCTGTCGGATTATGCGGCGCTCGGCGGCCACATGGATTTCGTCCGGCCGCTGTCGTCGCTGCGCGACAGCGCCGAAGTCCGGCCGATGCCCCATCTTCCCGGGCGACGCGCATGAGGCGGCTCCCGCAAATCGCGCTTCTTCCTGACGGCAAGCGGCTGCATTTGCAGGACGGCCCGATTGATCTGGTCATCGAGGCCAAGGGCAGGGATGCGGACATCGGCGCCGCCTATCGGGCGGCGGCGGAGCGCTTCACCGGCTTGCTTGATGAACTTTGCGCGGAACTCGCCGAGTTGCGGAGCGCGGCCGATCCGCAGCAGTGCAGGCTGAAAGGCGTGGTCGCGCGGCGCATGCATGCGGCGGTCACGCCGTTTGCCACCGATTGCTTCATCACGCCGATGGCGGCGGTCGCGGGATCCGTCGCCGAGGAAATCCTCGGCGCGATGCTGCAGGCGGCGACGCTTGATCGCGCCTATGTCAACAATGGCGGCGATATCGCGTTGCATCTCGGCGATCGCGAGCAATTCACCGTCGGTCTGATGGACCGGCCGGACAGCCGTGGCGTGATGCGCACCATGACCGTCGATGCCGATGTGCCGGTGCGCGGCATTGCGACCAGCGGCCGGCATGGCCGCAGCTTCTCACTCGGCATTGCCGACGCCGTCACCGTGCTGGCGCGGACGGCATCGCAGGCCGATGCCGCGGCGACCGTGATCGCCAATGCGGTCGATTTGCCCCACCATTCCGCGATCCTGCGTGTTCGGGCAAGCGAGCTGCAACCCGACAGCGACCTCGGCGCGCGGCTGGTGACGCGCGATGTCGGAGCGCTCGCGGAACACGAGATCGAGCAGGCGCTCGAGGCGGGGGCGGCGCGGGCGCGCATGCTCCTGACGTCGGGATTGATCGAGGGCGCGGCATTGCGTCTACTGGGCGAAACGCGGCTTGTCGGTGCAACTGGCAACGGGACGCCGGCGTCGCACGCGTTTCAAAGAATAGCGTCAGAAATCATGCTTCAGGCATGACCGGGAGCGAGCCAAGATGAGCGCCGTCATTCGCAAGATCGTCACCGTGGTCGAGGAGACCCATCTGGAGATGGGCAAGACCATCGCACCGCCGACCCGGCGCGCGGCCGCGATCGCAGTGATCGAAAACCCGTTTGCCGGCCGCTATGTCGAGGATCTGTCGCCGCTGATCGCGATCGGCGAGGAACTCGGCGACTTGCTTTCGAAGCGGGCCGTTGCCGCGCTCGGCATCGACGGCGCCAAGGCGCACAGCTACGGCAAGGCCGCCGCCGTCGGCGAGAATGGCGAGCTCGAGCACGCGGCGGCGATCCTGCATCCGAAGATGGGCGCGCCGGTGCGCAAGGTGCTCTCCAAGGGTGCGGCGCTGATCCCGTCGTCGAAGAAGCGCTCGGGTCCCGGCACCACGCTGGATATTCCGCTCGGGCACAAGGACGCGGCCTTCGTGCGCAGCCATTTCGACGGCATGGAAGTACAGATCAACGACGCGCCGCGGGCCAACGAGATCATGGTCGCGGTTGCGGTGACCGACAGCGGGCGGCCGTTGCCGCGCGTCGGCGGGCTGACGGTCGACGAAGTCAAGGGCGAAGACGGATTGCGATAATCTCTTTGAAAGAAAAACTGGAGGACGGGATGCGTGGTTATTTCGTAGGGGCGGGATTGGCGATCGCGGTCGCGACCATGGCAACGAGCGCCATGACGACACACGCGTTGGCGCAAAGCGAGATCAAGATCGGCGAGATCAACTCTTACTCCTTGCTGCCGGCGTTCACCGAGCCCTATCGCAAGGGCTGGCAGCTCGCGGTGGAAGAGATCAATGCCGCGGGCGGCATCAACGGCAAGAAGCTCGTCGTCATTTCCAAGGATGACGGCGGCAAGCCGGCGGATGCGCAGACCGCGGCGAACGAACTGGTGTCGAGCGAGAACGTCGCGATGCTCACCGGCACGTTCCTTTCCAACATCGGTCTCGCGGTCAGCGACTTCGCCAATCAGAAGAAGGTGTTTTTCCTCGCCGCCGAGCCTTTGACGGATGCCATCACCTGGTCGAAGGGCAACCGCTATACTTTCCGCCTGCGGCCGTCGAACTACATGCAGGCGGCGATGCTGGTGGAGGAGGCGGCGAAGCTTCCTGCCAAACGCTGGGCGACGATCGCGCCGAACTACGAATACGGCCAGTCGGCGGTCGCGGTGTTCAAGAAGCTGATGTCGGAGAAGCGGCCCGACATCCAGTGGGTTGACGAGCAGTGGCCGCCGCAGGGCAAGATCGACGCCGGCCCGGTGATACAGGCGGTTGCCGCGGCGAACCCCGAGGCGATCCTCAACGTCACCTTCGGTGCCGACCTCGTCAAGCTCGTGCGCGAAGGCAACACCCGCGGCCTGTTCAAGGGCCGTACGGTGGTGAGCTTCCTGACCGGCGAGCCGGAATATCTCGATCCGCTGAAGGACGAGACGCCGGAAGGGTGGATCGTCACCGGCTATCCCTGGTATTCGATCAAGACGCCGGAGCACGACGCGTTCCTGAAGGCTTACCAGGCCAAGTACAACGACTATCCGCGGCTCGGCTCGATCGTCGGCTATCAGACCATCAAGGCGGCAGCGGCGATCCTTGCGAAAGCCGGCTCGAGCGATCCGGAGAAGCTGATCGCGGCGGCGGAAGGCATCTCGATGCCGTCGCCGTTCGGCGAGATCACCTTCCGCAAGATCGATCACCAGTCGACGCTAGGCGCCTTCACCGGCAAGACCGCGCTGAAGGATGGCAAGGGCATCATGGTCGACACCGCCTATCGCAAGGGCTCGGACTATCTGCCCAGCGACGCCGAAGTCGAGAAGCTGCGGCCGAAGGATTGAGGCTTCTTGCATTTGCGAAGGGTGGGTTAGCCGAAGGCGTAACCCACCGCCTTGCTTGCGCGAACTGACGGCGGGCTACGCTTGCGCTAACCCGCCCTACGAAGTGACGCTTGTGATCTCCAACGCGGACCGCCCATGGCCTTCTATGTCGTCCAGTTCCTGACCGGTCTTGCCAGCGCGGCGTCGCTGTTCCTGGTCGCTTCGGGTCTGTCGATCATCTTCGGCGTGACGCGGATCGTGAATTTCGCGCATGGCGCGTTCTACATGCTCGGCGCCTATGTCGCCTTCACCCTGACCGAGCGCTTTTCCGGCGCGTTCGGTTTCTGGGGCGGCATCGTCGTCGCGGCACTGGCGGTTGCTGCGATCGGCGTGCTGGTCGAGATGGTGCTGCTGCGGCGGATCTACCATTCGCCGGAGTTGTTCCAGCTGCTCGCCACCTTCGGCCTGACGCTGATGGTCGAGGACTTGGTGGTGCTGATCTGGGGGCCGGACGATCTGGTCGGCCGCCGCGCGCCGGGCTTCAAGGGCGCGATCGATTTCTTCGGCCAGAATATCCCAAGCTACGATCTGTTCCTGATCGTGCTCGGGCCGGTCGTGCTCGGTGTGCTCTGGCTGTTGTTCCAGCGCACCCGCTGGGGCGTGCTGGTGCGCGCGGCGACGCAGGATCGCGACATGGTCGCGGCGCTCGGCGTCAATCAGAAATGGCTGTTCACCAGCGTGTTCGCGCTCGGCGTCTTCCTCGCCGCGCTCGGCGGCGCGCTGCAGATTCCGCGCGACGCGGTCAATCACGCAATGGATCTGCGGGTCATCGTCGAGGTCTTCGTCGTGGTCGTGATCGGCGGCCTCGGCAGCATCATCGGCGCCTTCGTCGCGGCGGTGCTGGTGTCGGAGCTCAACGCCTTCGGCATCCTGATCTTCCCGAAGATCTCCATCATCCTGGTGTTCCTGGTGATGGCGGTGGTGCTGATCGTCCGTCCCTGGGGACTGTTCGGCAAGCCGGAAGCGCCGGCGCGGCGCACGCCGGGCCTGACGGTCAATCCGTGGCGGCCGCTGAGCGTGAACGAGCGGCTGGCCGCGATCGCGGTGCTGGTGGTCGCCGCCGCGCTGCCGTTCGTCGCAGGCAATTACGTGCTCACCGTCGGTTCGGAGATCGCGATCTTCGTGATCTTCGCGGTCAGCCTGCACTTCCTGATGTCGGTCGGCGGGCTTGCCTCGTTCGGCCATGCCGCCTATTTCGGCCTCGGCGCCTATGGCGTCGCGCTGCTCGCCAAGATGGCGGGCTTGCCGATGATCGCGTGCCTGCTGCTCGGCCCGCTGCTCGGACTGCTCGGCGCCGCCGTGTTCGGCTTCTTCGCAGTGCAGCTCTCGGGCGTCTATTTCGCGATGCTGACGCTGGCCTTTGCCCAGATCGTCTGGTCGATCGCGTTCCAGTGGGTGTCGGTCACCGGCGGCGACAATGGCATTCTCGGCGTCTGGCCGGAGAAATGGGCGGCGAGCCCGTCGCACTTCTACTGGCTGTCGCTCGGCATTGCCGCGCTCGCGGTCGTGATCCTTCGCATCATCGTGTTCTCGCCGTTCGGCTTTGCGCTGCGCGCGACGCGCGACTCGCCGCTGCGCAGCGAAGCCGTCGGCATCAACGGCAAGCGGATCCAGTGGACCGCCTTCGTGATCGCGGGCACCGTCGCCGGCCTTGCGGGTGCGCTGTTTGCCTATCTCAAAGGCAGCGTCTTCCCCGACAACATGGGCATCTCGCTGTCGGTCGATGCGCTGGTGATGGTGCTGCTCGGCGGCGTCGAAACGGTATCCGGCGCCGTCGTCGGCGCGATCGTCTACAAGGCGCTCAACATCTGGCTGGTCAGCCAGACCGATCTCTCAAAACTGGTGCTCGGCGGCTTCGTCGTGCTGATCGTGGTTGCGTTTCCGAAGGGCATCGTCGGCACGCTGGAAGCCTTCCTGCATCGCCGCCGGAAGTCCTCATCATCGGCATCACCTGTGCTGACCTCCCGCATCGAGACTGCCGAATGAGCATGGTCCCCACATTGCTGTCGGTCGAAGGGCTGACCAAATCCTATGGCGGCGTGCATGCCGTGCGCGGCGTTTCGTTCGAACTGCGCGCCGGCGAGATTTTGGCGCTGATCGGGCCGAACGGCGCGGGCAAGAGCACCTGCTTCGACATGCTCAACGGCCAGAACATTCCCGACAGCGGCCGCATCCGCGTGCTGGGTGCGGAGACCACCGGCAGGAAGCCGCGCGTGATCTGGCGGATGGGCGTCGGCCGCACCTTCCAGATCGCGGCGACGTTTCCGACCATGACGGTGCGCGAGAACGTGCAGGTCGCATTGGTCTCGCATGGCGGGCAGCTGTTCAACCTGTGGGCCTCGACCGCGCGGCAGGCGCGCGAGGAGGCCGGGCGGCTGCTCGATCTGGTCGGCATGGGCGCCTATGCGGAGCGGCCCTGCGGCGAGCTCGCCTATGGCGATGTCAAGCGGCTGGAGCTTGCGATCGCGCTCGCCAACCAGCCGAAGCTGCTGTTGATGGACGAGCCGACCGCCGGCATGGCGCCGCGCGAGCGCGTCGAGCTGATGCGGCTGACCGCACGGATCGCCCGCGAGCAGTCGATCGGCGTTCTCTTCACCGAGCACGACATGGATGTGGTGTTCGAGCACGCCGACCGCATCCTGGTGCTCAACCGCGGCACGCTGATCGCCGAAGGCTCGCCGGAGGAGGTGCGCGGCAACGCCCAGGTGCGGGCGATCTATCTCGGCGAAGGCCTCCTCTATGACGCCCGGCACCGCGAGGGAGCATCCGCATGAAGCTCACGGTGAAGGACCTCAACAGTTTTTACGGCCCGGCGCATATCCTGTTCGACATCGCGCTCGAGGTCGGCGAAGGCGAAGTGGTCGCCTTGCTCGGCCGCAACGGCGCCGGCAAGTCGACCACGTTCCGCTCCATCGTCGGTCTGGTCGAGAACCGCTCCGGCCGCGTCATGTTCGAGGGCAGGGACGTCTCTGAGCTGCCGACGCATGCGATCGTGCGCGGCGGGCTCGGCTATGTGCCGGAGGAGCGCCGCATCTTCACGGATTTGACGGTCGAGGAAAATCTCGAGGTCGGCCGCCAGCCGAAGCGGCCAGGCGCACCGCAATGGGATCGCGAAAAACTGTTCAAACTGTTCCCCAACCTCGGCGAGATGCGCGGCCGGCCCGGCGGGCGCATGAGCGGCGGCGAGCAGCAGATGCTGACGATCGCGCGCACGCTGATGGGCAATCCGTCGCTGGTGCTGCTCGACGAGCCGTCGGAGGGGCTGTCGCCCAAGATCGTCGAGCAGATGGTCGATGCGATCCTGGCGATGAAGAAAGAGGGCGTCAGCATCGTCGTCTCGGAGCAGAATCTGCATTTCGCGCGGCTGATCTCGGATCGCGCCTACATCATCGAGCGTGGCCGGATCTGTTTCGGCGGCACCATGGCGGAACTCGATGCGCGTCCGGACATCCGCGACGCGCATCTGTCGCTGTAAAGGTGGGGTGAAACGATGGCGAGGAGTGCTGCACAGAAGCGAACCGTCAAGGCGGCCAAGCCCGGCTACGTGCTCGACGAGCAGATCGGCTTCATCCTGCGCCAGGTGTCGCAGCGCCACGCGGTGATTTTCGCCCGCGAGATCGGCATCAACCTGACGCCGACGCAATGGGCCGCGCTGTCGAAGCTGTCGGAGGTCGGGGCATGTTCGCAGAACCAGCTCGGACGGCTGACCTCGATGGACGTTGCGACCATCAAGGGCGTGATCGATCGCCTGACCGCGCGCGGCCTGACCGAGACCTCGCCCGATCCCGATGACGGCCGCCGGCTGATGGTGAGCCTAACGCGCGCCGGCCAGCAGATGGCCGACAAGGCAGCGCCGAATGCGCTGGTGATCTCCCGGGAGACGCTGGCGCCGCTCGACGCCAAGGAGCGCGAAACGCTGATGGCGCTGCTCGGCAGGCTGCGCTGATCTTACCCTCCCCTGGAGGGGTCGAGACGAGCGTAGCTCGCTCTGGGGTCGGCTCGCAGCGAGCGAAGCGAGATGAGAGCCGGGTGGGGTGATCTCTCCACACGGGTACTGTTCGAATGGTGAGACTGTCACCCCACCTCGGTTCGCAGTTCGCATTTCGCTTCATGCGAACCGATCCTCCCCCTCCAGGGGAGGATCGAGGGAAGTGCCCGCTACTTCGCCACGATCTCCGGCACCTTGCCGGCAGGCGGGGTGTTGCGGCTGCGCTGGGTGCGGACGATGCCGTCGATGATGGTCATGCCGATGCCGGGGAGATCGCCGAGCTGAACGCTCTCCAGGATGTTCTTGCCCGGCGAATGCTGCGCCTTGTCCATCAGCACGAAATCTGCGGAGCGGCCGACTTCGATCAGGCCGCAATCGAGCTCGCGCATCCGCGCGGTGTTGCCGGTCGCAAGGCAGAACGCCAGTTCGGCGGGCAGCTCGCCAAGCGAGGACAACAGCGAGACCATCCGCAGGATGCCGAGCGGCTGCACGCCGGAGCCGGCCGGCGCGTCGGTGCCGAGGATGACGCGGTGCAGATCGCCCATCTCGCGCGCGGTGCGCAAGGTGAACAGCGCCGAACGTTCATTGCCGTTGTGCACCAGCTCGAGGCCGCGCTTGCAGCCCTCGCAGATGCAGCGGATCTGGTCGTCGGGCAGGGCAGTGTGGCCGCCATTGATGTGGCCGACCACGTCGGTGTCGGCTTCCAGCACCACGTCCTTGTCGATCAGGCCGGAGCCGGGGATCGAAGGACCGCCGGTGTGGATCGTGCTCTGAATGCCGTATTTGCGCGCCCAGCCGACCATTTTCCGCGCGGTCGGTCCGTCCTTGACGCCGCCGAGCCCGACTTCGCCGAGCAGCTTGACGCCGGCCGCGGCCATTTCCTTGAAATCGTCCTCCACCATCTCGCATTCGATCACGGGCGCGCCGGCGTGCACTTTCACGCCGCCCGGCCGCAGCGTCCAGAACGCGCGCTGGGCGAAGATCGCCATCGCCTTCACCCCGACCACGTCGCGCGGTCGGCCGGGCATGTGCACCTCGCCGGCGGAAATCATGGTGGTGACGCCGCCGTGCAGATAGCTGTCGATCCAGCTGGTCTGGTTCTGCCGCGGTGTCCAGTCGCCGGCGACGGGGTGGACGTGGCTGTCGATCAGGCCGGGCGCGACCGTCGTTCCCATGGCATCGACGATCGTGGTGGCGCCTTCGGTGTCGACGTCCTTGAAGCGGCCGATCGCGGTGATCTTGCCGTTCTCCGCGACGATGGTATCGGCGTCCAGGATCGGCTTTTCCAGCGCTCCCGACAGCAATAGCCCGATATTGCGGATCACCAGCTTGCTGGGGCCGGTGGCCTGGGGCGCGTCGTGAGCCATGGGTGTTTTCCTTTTTTCTTTCCGGAATTGCCCGGGAATTTGAGCCCGGCTTGACTTTTCGATCAAGCCGGATTATTCGTTTGTATACGAATGATCGTATACAAACGATCCGGCCGGTCAACTGGTTCAAGCCCTTGCCCGCCGCAGCACAAATCAGGGGTTGGTGCGATGAGCAATTTCAACCAGGAAAGCGTCCTCAGCGTTCATCACTGGACCGACACGCTGTTCTCCTTCAAAACCACGCGCAATCCGTCGTTCCGCTTCCGCAACGGCGAGTTCACCATGATCGGGCTCAAGGTCGGCGAGAAGCCGCTGCTGCGCGCTTACAGCGTCGCCAGCGCGAATTACGAGGACACGCTCGAATTCTTCTCGATCAAGGTTCCGGACGGCCCGCTGACCTCGCGCCTCCAGCACCTCAAGGAAGGCGACGAGATCATCGTCAGCCGCAAGGCCACCGGCACGCTGGTCATCGACAACCTCGAGGACGGCCGCAACCTCTATCTGATCGGTACCGGCACCGGGCTCGCGCCGTTCCTCAGCGTGATCAAGGATCCCGAGACCTATGACCGCTTCGAGAAGGTCGTGCTGCTGCACGGCTGCCGCCGCGTCAAGGAACTCGCCTATGGCGAGATGATCACCGAGAAGTTGCCGCAGGACGAATTGATCGGCGATCTCGTGCGCGATCAGCTGATCTACTATCCGACCGTGACGCGCGATCCGTTCCACAACCGCGGCCGTATCACCGACCTCATCACCTCGGGCAAGCTATTCACCGACATCGGACTGCCGGCGCTCGATGCTGCCCATGACCGCGTCATGATCTGCGGTTCGCCGGCGCTGGTCGCCGATACCCGCACGCTGCTGGGCGGCCGCGGCTTCGTCGAGGGCAATCACGGCGAGCCGGCGCAGTTCGTGGTGGAGAAGGCGTTCGCCGAACGCTGATCTTCGCGGCGAAGGCTGAAGCAATCCATCTTCCGGTACAGCCGGGAGCAATGGATTGCTTCGCTTCGCGGGATCAAGCCGAGCGTTAGGGCCTGACCGCCGGCGTCTCGATCGGCATGCCGCGCGCCCGCGTCATCAGATAGAGCTCGAGCTCGACCAGCTCGGGCGAACCATAGTCATAGGCTTGTGCGCGGATGCCGGTGATGCAGGCGCGCAGCCGCCGCTGCA
>DASVOL010000803.1:0-7699 GCA_036383375.1 Bradyrhizobium sp.
GGTCCGATGCTGCCGGACTCCTGGACTTTCACCGCCAATTCGCAATCGTACACGATCGGCGGCAATCCGGTTAACTTCGCTCTTGCGGGGTCGAGCGGTGGCCTGATCAACCGGGCCAACAACGGCCAAACCATCACCATCAGCGCCAACATCAACGGCTTTACGCCGGGGGTGATGGTGCAACAGCTCGGCAACAGCACGTTGGTGCTTGCGGGCACCAACGGCTATACCGGCGGCACGCTGATCTCGGCCGGTACGGTGCAGGTGACCAACGCGGATTCGGTCGGCACCGGCACTATCACGTTGAACGGCGGCACCTTCCAGATGCAGTCGCCGCCGGTCTCGAGCGTCGCCTTCTCCAACAACATCGCGGTCAATGCCGCTGGCGGCACGGTCGATGCGAACGGCGCCCAGGTCAATCTTCAAGGCGTCATCGCCGATGGTGCAGGGGCGGGCGTTCTGCGCCTGATCGACTCGTCGGCGTCCGGCGTGTCCAACGTTCAGCTCTCCGGCGCCAACACCTACACGGGCGGGACGCTGGTGGTCGACACGACCGTTGTCGTCAGCAACAACAAGTCAGTCGGGTCAGGCACGGTCACGCTCGACAATGCGGCGTTCCAGGCCGATGGCCTGAGCCACCTGACCTTCAGCAATAATTTCAGGATCAACACGTCCGCCACAGGGAGTGCGATCGACGCCAACGGCGTGACGCTCACGATCGCCGGCAACATCGCCGACGGCAACGGTCCCGGCAAGCTGACGGTGCTCGACGCTTCAGGCGGCCTCGGCCGCGTGGTGTTGCTTGGCACCAACACCTATACCGGCGGCACCACGATCTGCGATTGCGCGACCTTGCAACTCGGCGATGCCGCCCACACCGCTTCCATCGTCGGGCAGATCAACGTCGACGGCAAGTTCGACATCGTCAATGCCGACACGTCGGGCATCACCAAGATCGTCAACGACGGCTTCAACGGGATCGCCACCACGACGTTCCACAATTCCACGACAGCGTCGACGGCGATCATCGACAACGTGAATTTCGGCATCACGCAGTTTCGTGACAGCAGCACCGCGGGCAATGCCACCGTGAGCAACAGCAACGGCGCACTCACGATCTTCCGCGACACCAGCTCCGCCGGCAATGCCACGTTCAACAACAGCAATGGCGGCACCGTGGTGTTCGGCGACGCGCTTGGTCCTCCCGGCGGCTCGGACACCAGCACCGCCGGCAAGGCCGTGTTCAATAACCATGACGGTGGCGGCGTCGTGTTCCTCGGCCACACCAACGCTGGCCAGGCGACCATCATCAATGGCGCCAACGGCGGCTCGACGCAGTTCTTCGAGTTCTCGTCGGCCGCATCGGCAATGATCACGACCTCCGCCACCGGCTATATCGGCTTCTTCCAGAACAGCACCGCAGCGAACGCGACCATCGACAACAGCGGCCTGACCTATTTCGGCACGTCCGGTTTCAGCATGACGGAGGCACCGACCGCGGGCAATGCGACAATCATCAACCGCTCCGGCGGCGCGCTGATGTTTGCTGCACATGCGACGGCCGGAAGCGCTACGATCACCACCGAGAGCGGCGCCAACGTCAAGTTCGTCGACAACGCGACCGGTGGCAACGCGCAGTTCATCACCAACGGCACCGGCTTCGTGGATTTCGGCGGCAGCCTTGGGCCGAACGGCGACGGCCGCATTACCGCAGGCTCGATCGCCGGCTCGGGCACCTACTATATCGGGGGCGGCAACACGCTAGCCGTCGGCGCCAACAATCTCTCGACCAATGTGAACGGCGTGATCGCCGATTTCGATCCCTGCGGTTGCGGCCCGACCGGGCCGGGCAATCTGGAAAAGACCGGCAGCGGTACGCTGACCCTGTCCGGCGTCAACACCTATACCGGCACCACCGTCGTGAATGGCGGCATCCTGCAAGTCGACGGCTCGATCGTGTCGTCGAGTTCGGTCACTGTGAACTCAGGCGGTGCGCTTGCCGGCATCGGCACCGTCGGCAACACGACGATCGCGAGCGGCGGCATTCTGATGCCCGGCAATGCGACGCCGGGTAGCTTCCTGAACGTGGCCGGCAACCTCGCGTTCCAGTCCGGTGCGCTGTATCTGGTTGGGCTCAATGCGAGCGCCGCGACATCAGCCAAGGTGACTGGTGCCGCGACGCTTGCCGGATCGGTCGGCGTCAGCGTCGCTGCCGGCAGCACGGTGATGAAGCAATACACCATCCTGTCGGCGTCCGGCGGCCGCAATGGCGCGTTCGCCGGCGTCGATTCAACCGGCTTGCCGTCGGGGCTGGTCGCGACGCTCAGCTATGATGCCAGAAATACGTACCTCAACTTCACGCTCGACTATGCCGCGAAGTCGAAGCTCAATATCAACCAGGGCAATGTCGCCACCACGTTGCAGAACTTCTTCAATGCCAATGGCGGTATCAACGTCGCGTTTGCGGGGCTCTCGCCGAACGGCCTGACGCAGGCTTCGGGCGAGGGAGCGACCGGATCGCAGCAGGCGACGTTCAACGCGATGAACCAGTTCCTCGGCCTTCTGACCGATCCGTTCGTCGCCGGACGCGATGGCGGTATTGGTGGCGGTGGCGCGGTGCCGTTCGCGGAGGAAAGCGCTTCGCTGGCCACTGCGGCGCGCACGACCGAGCCGCGCGATGCGCTGGCCGCTATTTATGCCAAGGCGCCGCCGCCGCAGCTCGACTTCGAGCGGCGCTGGAGCATTTGGGCGGCGGGCTATGGCGGCGCACAGACCACCAGCGGCAACGCGGTGTTGGGCTCGAACAACACCAGCAGCAGCGTCTACGGCACCGCGGTCGGCGCCGACTACCGCTTCTCGCCGAACACCATTGCAGGATTTGCGCTCGCCGGGGGCGCCACCAGCTTCAGCACCAATGGGCTCGGCTGGGGCCGCTCCGATTTGTTCCAGGCCGGCGCGTTCGTCCGTCACAGCGTCGGTGCGGCGTATTTGAGCGCGGCGCTCGCCTATGGTTGGCAGGACATCACCACCGACCGCATTGTCACTGCGACTGGCGTCGATCATCTGCGTGCCAACTTCAATGCCAATGCGTGGTCGGGCCGGCTCGAGGGCGGCTATCGCACTGCCACGCCGTGGATGGGGCTGACGCCTTATGCGGCGGCCCAGTTCACCAGCTTTGAGCTGCCGAACTATGCGGAGCGCGTGGTTTCCGGCGGCGGTGCCTTCGCACTGAACTATGCGGCGAAGAGCGTCACCGACACGCGCAGCGAGCTCGGTCTGCGTAGCGACAAAGCCTTTGCGGTCGATGGCGGCATCGTGACGCTGCGCGGCCGCGTCGCCTGGGCGCATGACTTCAACCCGAACCGCGGCGCGGCGGCCGTGTTCCAGGCGCTGCCGGGCGCGGCCTTGGTGGTCAACGGTGCGGCGCAGGCCAGCGAGTCCGCGCTGACCACGGCTTCGGCGGAGATCAAGTGGCGCAACGGCTGGTCGGCGGCCGCGACCTTCGAGGGTGAATTCTCCAACGTCACCCAGTCCTACGCCGGCAAAGGCGTTATGCGCTATACGTGGTGACCCTCCGTGCTATAGCCTCCCGCAGCGAAAGCCTGTCGCGGACTTGATCCGCGACAGTGTATTTCGCGGGACGAAATACGCATCAAAGTGAGTGGGAAGAAACCCACGCGGGAGGAAACATGCGCGCAGCGATCTTCAGAAACGGCGAGATTGTCGTCGACCAGATGCCGGAACCGAAGCCGGGCGCCGGCCAGGTGCTGGTCAAATCGCTCGCCTGCGGCATCTGCGGTTCCGATCTGCATGCGCGCAAGCACGCCCACCGCATGGTGGAGCTGAGCAAATTCCTGCCCGGCCGCACGCCGATGGATCTGTCGCGCGACGTCGTGTTCGGCCACGAGTTCTGCTGCGAGATCCTCGATTACGGCCCCGGCACCACGCGCAAGCTGAAGCCCGGCACGCGCGTCTGCTCGCTGCCGGCGCTGCTGACGCCGGAGGGCCCGAAGGGCATCGGCTATTCCAACGATTATCTCGGCGCCTATGCCGAGCAGATGCTGCTCAGCGAGCCGCTGCTGCTCGAGGTGCCGAACGGGCTCGCGGCCGAGCACGCCGCGCTCACCGAGCCGCTTGCGGTCGGTGTCCATGCGGTGGCGATGGCCAACATCAAGGGCGGCGAGGTGCCGCTGGTGATCGGCTGCGGGCCGGTGGGTCTCGCGGTGATCGCGGCGCTCAAGATCAAGGGGCTCGGCCCGATCGTCGCCGCCGACTACTCGCCGGCGCGGCGCTTGCTCGCGGAGAAGATGGGCGCCGATGTCGTGGTCGATCCCGCCAAGACACAACCTTATGCGAGCTGGGCCGAGCACGCCCAGATGACCGAAGCGGAGAAGGCGGCGCGGCCGCCGATGCAGGCGCTGCTGCCGCCATTGAAGCCGGCGCTGATCTTCGAATGCGTCGGTGTGCCCGGCGTGCTGCAGCAGGTGTTCGAGGGCGCCCCGCGCAGCGCCCGTGTCGTCGTGGTCGGCGTCTGCATGGAGACCGATAAGTCCGAACCGATGCTCGGCATCATCAAGGAGCTCAACGTCCAGTACGTGCTCGGCTACACGCCGGAGGAGTTTGCCTATTCGCTGCGCCTGATCGCGGAAGGCCAGGTCGATGCCGCATCGCTGGTCACCGGCCGCGTCGGTATCGACGGCGTCGCGCAGGCGTTTGCCGATCTCGCCAATCCCGAGGCGCACACCAAGATCCTGGTCGAGCCGTGGCGTTGAGCTGACGGCGGCGGTTTGCAATTCGCGACGCCGAACTTATAGTTCGCCGTCTCTTATCGCACCGGCAGCACGCACCTCATGCGCGTTTCAATCATCACGGGAGGCGGCTCCGGCATCGGCGCCGCGGTTGCACGCCGGCTCGCCGGCCCCGGTCAGGGGCTGATGCTGCACGGCCAGGGCGCCGAAGCCAGCGGGCTCGCGCGGCTGAATTCGGTTGCGGAGGAATGCCGTGGCAAGGGCGCGAAGGTCGCGGTGTCTACCGGCGATCTCGCCGGGATCGGCGCGGGTACGTCGCTGGTCGAGGCCGCGCGCGCCGCATTCGGGCCGATCGATGCCATCGTGCATGCCGCGGGCTTTGCCGACCGCCGCGAATTCGCCAGCCTGCCGCGCGCGGCGCTGGAGCGTGCCTTTGCGGTGATGGCGGCGGCATTTCATGAAATCGCGGCGGCTGCGCTGCCCGACCTCGCGCGCAACGCGCAAGGCCGCGTCGTCGCGGTCTCCAGTTTCGGACCGCATCGCTTTGTGCCCGGCGCGACCTATCCGGGATCGGCGGCCGCGAAGGCCGCGCTCGAGGTGCTGGTGAAGTCGCTGGCAATCGAACTCGCGGCATCGGGCGCCACCTCCAATGCGGTGATGCCCGGCTATACGCGCAAGGATCCCGGCCTGTTCGGCGCGCTTGACACCGCGACCTGGGAGCGGGTGGCGAAGGCCAATCCGATGCAGCGGCTGGCCGAGCCGGACGAGGTCGCCGCGGTCGTCGCCTTCCTGCTGTCGCCGGACGCGGGACACATCACCGGCGCCACGCTGCCGGTCGATGGCGGCCTGACCTTGATGTGACGGCATGAGCGAAGGCGCGTCCGCACAACCGGTTGACGTCGTCGTGCTCGGCGCCGGCATGGTCGGCGTCTCGGCCGGCCTTGCCACACGGCAGCGCGGTCTTTCCGTCGTCATCGTCGACCGCCGCGAGCCGGGCAGCGAAACCTCCTACGGCAATGCCGGCATCATCTCGTCGGGCTCGATCCTGCCGCTCAACACGCCACAGCTTTTGAAGAACTTGCCGAAATATCTGACCAACACACATCCGGCGCTGCGCTGGAATCTTCCGTGGGCGCTCGCCAATGCCGGCTGGGTGATCCGCTTCCTCGCCGCGGCGACACCGGCGCAGACCAGGCCGCGCGCCGCCGCGCTGCACGGCCTGATCGGGACGTCGCTGACGCTGCATCGCGACTGGATCGTGCAGGCGGGCGCCGGCCATCGCATCCGTGAGACCGGCTGGCTCAAGGCCTGGCGCGGCGACGGGCTCGCGAGCGCTAAGGCGGAGCAGGCGGCGCTCGCCGAATTCGGTATCAAAAGCGAGGTTCTCGACCGGCAGGCCATCTCCGCGCTCGAGCCGAACATCATCCCTGCCTACAGCGTCGGCCTGCTGCACAGCCAGACGGCATCGGTGGATTCACCCGGCGCCGTGGTCAAGGCCTATGCGCAGATGCTCGCCGCCAACGGCGGCACGGTGCGGCAATCCGAAATCCGGTGGATCGCACAACGAGGCGACGGCTGGCGCGTGCAACTTACCGACGGGGAGATCGCCGCGCGCCACGTCGTGGTCGCGCTCGGGCCGTGGTCGGCCGAGCTGCTGCGGCCGCTCGGCTATCGGGTGCCGCTGGCGTTCGAGCGTGGCTATCACCAGCATTTCGTGCCGAATCCGGCACGCAAATTGCTGCGCCCGATCCATGATGCGGAGGGTGCATTTCTGATGACGCCGATGGAGCAGGGCGTTCGTGTCACCAGCGGCGTCGAGCTCACCGCGCGCGACGCGCCGTCGAATTATGCGCAGCTCGAGGCGGTGGTGCCGATGGCGCGCAGCGTCGTCGAATTCGGCGATGCGGTCGGCGAGCGCTGGCGCGGCGCGCGGCCGACGCTGCCCGACAGCCTGCCGATGATCGGCGAGGCGCCACGGCATCGCGGCCTCTGGCTCGCCTTCGGCAACCAGCATATCGGCTTCACCACCGGCCCCGGAACGGGCGCCGCGGTCGCGGCGTTGATCGCGGGCGCCGTGCCGCCGTTCGACGTGAAGGCTTTTTTGCCGGGCCGGTATATCGCGTGACTCACGCGAGGCCGCCTGCGATGCTGGGAACGCAAGGCGGCACGCATAGCGTTTTCGAGCGAAGTGGGCACCGGTTCGCGTGAAGAAAACGCGTCAAAACTAGAGTCAACCGAGGGGCAGGATGAACTACGTCTGGGATTTCGGGATCCTCGCCAAGTACAGCCATCTGTTCTGGCTCGGGCTCGGCTGGACCATGGCCTACACGATCGGCACCATCATCCTCGGCACCCTGATCGGCCTGATCGTCGGCATGCTGCGGCTGCGGCGGATTCCCGTGATCGACTGGCTGCTGATCGCCTATATCGAGCTGTTCCGCTGCACGCCGCTGCTGGTGCAGATGATCTGGTTCTACTACGCGTTTCCGGTCGTGATCGGCGTCAACATCCCGGCGCATGTTGCAGCGGTCAGCGTGCTATCGCTCTATGGCGGCGCATTCTATGCCGAGATCGTGCGCGGCTCGATCGAGAGCGTGCCGGTCGGGCAGTGGGACGCGGCAAAGGCGCTCGGCTTCCGCGGCTGGCGGCTGATGCGGCTCGTGATCCTGCCGCAGGCGCTGAAACCGATGATGGCGCCCTACGTCAACCAGTCGGTGACGCAGCTGAAGAACACCTCGCTGGTCTCGATCATCGCGGTGCCCGATCTGGTCTACAACGCCACCCTGATCAACGCCGACACCTACCGGCCGCTCGAGGTCTACACCATCGTGGCGCTGATCTATTTTGCGATCCTGTTTCCGTCGACGCTGGTGGCGCGCCGGCTGGAGCGCGGGCTGACGTATGACAAGGTGTGAGGTCTTGCACAGTCGTCATGGCCGGGCTTGACCCGG
>DASVOL010000804.1:0-9747 GCA_036383375.1 Bradyrhizobium sp.
CTACCCCGTCGTGAGCGCGGTCTCCATGTCGGTCGGATCGATCTGCTTGTTCAGACCGGCTTGCAGTTTGTCGTGGTCGAGTTCGCCTTCCCACCAGGACACCACCACGCAGGCGACGCCGTTGCCGCACAGATTGGTCAGCGCGCGGCACTCGCTCATGAACTTATCGATGCCGAGCACGATCGCCATGCCCGGCACCAGCCGCGGATCGACCACCGCAAGCGTTGCCGCCAGCGTGATGAAGCCCGCGCCGGTGATCCCCGAAGCGCCCTTCGACGTCAGCATCGCCACCACCAGGATCGTGAGCTGCTGGCTGAACGAGAGGTCGTAGCCCAGCGCCTGCGCGATGAACAACGTCGCCAGCGTCATGTAGATGTTGGTGCCGTCGAGGTTGAACGAATAGCCCGTTGGGACCACGAGGCCGACCACCGACTTCGAGCAGCCGAGACGTTCGAGCTTCTCCATCAATGACGGCAGCGCGCTCTCGGAGGACGAGGTGCCGAGCACGATCAACAGCTCGTCCTTGATGTAGGCCAGGAACCTGAAGATCGAGAACCCCGCGATCCGCGCGATGATGCCGAGCACCACGAGGACGAACAGCGCCGCGGTCAGATAGAACGTCGCGATCAGCCCCATCAGATTGAGGATCGCGCCGGTGCCGAACTTGCCGATGGTGAAGGCCATTGCGCCGAACGCACCGATCGGCGCCGCCCGCATCACGATCGAGATCACGCCGAACACCGCATGCGCGGCGTCGTCGATGAACGAGCGGATGGTGTGGCCGCGCTCGCCGAGGCCCATGATGGCAAAGCCGAACAGCACCGAGAACAGCAGCACCTGCAGGATCTCGCCCTGCGCGAAGGCGCCGACGACGGTGTCCGGAATGATGTGCAGCACGAAGTCGACGCTCTTCTGCGCCTCCGCCTGCTTGGCATAGCCGGCAACCGCCTGGGCGCTGGCCGCCGCGCCACCGAAGCCCGCGCCCGGCTTCACGATGTTGCCGATCAGCAAGCCGATCACCAGCGCGAAGGTCGAGACCACCTCGAAATAGACCAGCGCCTTGACGCCGATGCGGCCGACCTTCTTGGCGTCCTGGATATGGGCGATGCCCGACACCACGGTGCAGAAGATGATCGGCGCGATCACCATCTTGATCAGCTTGATGAAGCCGTCGCCGAGCGCCTTGATCCAGTCGTTGGTGGCAATGCCGGGCCACAGCCAGCCGACCAATGCGCCGAGCACGATCGCGATCAGAACCTGTACGTAGAGAATCTTGTACCACGGCTTGCTACCGGCAGACGCCGGTGAAGCCGTGGCAACGGTTGCCGCTGCCATGTGTCACTCCCCCTCAGAAATGGCGGAAACAGCCAAGATCAACTCGGCTGTTCAAGTCAAATGGAACTGTGTGGGCCCTGCCGTTTATCCGCGGCGATCTGTCGCGTGCCGCTCCGCCGAAACCAGGCACCGCGCTGCGAAACCCGATCTGACCGACAAGACGTACCTGGCAGGCTCTTGAAGTTTTCCGGCTATTTAAGCCAATGCGCGATCCGCGCAACTGCTTCCTGCATCTCCGCCGCCGAACGCGCATAGGAAAATCGGATGAAGGCGCGGCCGTGGATCGGATCGAAATCGACGCCCGGGGTCGCTGCGACATGCGCCTTCTCGAGCATCTCGCTCGCGAAGGCGAAGCTGTCGGAGGTGAAGTCGGAGACGTCGGCGTAGAGATAGAACGCGCCATCGGCCGGCAGGAACTTGGTCAGCCCGGCCTTGGGCAGGCCTTCGATCAGGATGCGGCGGTTCTCCTGATAGCCGCGCTTGATCGCTTCCATCTCCTCGCGGCCCTCGAAGGCCGCTTCGGCGGCGATCTGCGACAAGGTCGGAACCGAGATCGACAGGTTCTGCTGCAGCCGCTCGATCGGCCGCACCAGCACGTCGGGCACCACCATCCAGCCGACGCGCCAGCCGGTCATGCAGAAGTACTTCGAGAACGAGTTGATGACGAGCGCGTTCGGCGACAGCTCCGCCGCCGTCACCGCAGGAAACCCGTAGTCGAGGCCGTGATAGATCTCGTCGGAGATGAAGCGGATGCCGGCGCTGTCGGCGGCCGCCATCAGGCTCGAGAGCGCCTTGCGCGACATCATCGTGCCGGTCGGATTCGCAGGGCTGCCGACCAGCACGCCCTTCAGCGGCGCCTTGCGGTGGGCGGCGAGCAGCGCCTCACCGGTCAGCGCATGGCGGGTGTCGCCGGAGGTCTCGATTAGCACCGGCTCGCAGCCGAGCGCGGTCAGGATGTGCCGGTACGGCGGATAGCCCGGCACGGTGACGGCGACCCGGTCACCGGGCTCGAACATCGCAAGAAACGCCAGGATGAACCCGCCCGACGAGCCCGTGGTGACGATGATGCGCTCCGCATCGACCGCGCAGCCATACGTGTCGCGATAATGCCGGGCGATGCGCGCGCGCAGCGAGGGAATGCCGAGCGCCGAGGTGTAGTCGATCCGCCCGCCGGCGAGCGCGGCCTGCGCAGCGGCAATCGCCGGCTTCGGCGCGCCCTCGGCCGGCTGGCCCACCTCCATGTGGATGACATGGCCGCCGGCGGCCTCGATTCGCGCCGCGGCGGCCATCACGTCCATCACCATGAACGGCGGAACATCGCTCCGGCCGGACGCAGTCAACAGGCTGTTCAGTCGGTCTCTCGGTGTCGCTTCACGCATGGATTTCTGCTATTGCACGGCCGCTGCCGAATTCGGGTTCCGATACCGGCTGCCGCCCCAGACTGGCCGCATTCGGTGGCTCCTTATAACGCTTTCAGGCCAAGTGCATACCCGGTTCGCGTGAAGAAGAACTGCAAAAACAACAGACTGTGCCACGCGTCTGATCCGGTCGGATCGGGAACCGGACGTTGCCGCGGCGCGGCCAGCCATCGCCGATAGATCGCCCATGCTGTTCCGCCTCACGCTTCGTACCCGAACCTCCAGGCTGACTGGGTTCAAGCTGACCGCATTGCTGACCGCGGTCGCGCTCGCCGTCGGTCCCGTCGTCCCGGCGCGCGCCCAGCAGAAGGGCCCGCCGGTGCTGCGCGACACCGAGTCCGAGCAGCTGCTGCGCGAATATACCAGGCCGATCCTGCGCGCCGCGGGTCTCGAGAAGCAGAACATCCAGATCGTGATCATCAACGACGGTTCGTTCAACGCCTTCGTCGCCGACGGCCGCCGCATCTTCGTCAATTACGGCGCGCTGCTGCAATCGGAGACGCCGAACCAGATCATCGGCGTGCTGGCGCATGAGACCGGCCATTTGGCCGGCGGCCATCTCGCGAAGATGCGCGAGCAGCTGGCGCAGGCGCAGACCCAGATGATCATCGCGATGCTGCTCGGTGTCGGCGCGCTGGCCGCAGGCGCTGCGGGCGGCGGCGTTGGCAACGGCCTCTCCAGCGCCGGAGCCGCCGCGATCTCGGCGCCGCAATCGGTCATTCAGCGCACGCTGCTGTCTTACCAGCGCCAGCAGGAGGAAAACGCCGACCGTGCCGGCGTCAAGTTCCTGAACGCGACCGGCCAGTCCGCCAAGGGCATGTACGAGACCTTCAAGCGCTTCACCGACGAGAGCCTGTTCGCCGCGCGCGGTGCCGACCCCTATCTGCAATCGCACCCGATGCCGGTCGATCGCGTTTCCGCGCTGGAGGAGCTGGCGCGCTCGAGCCCCTATTGGGACAAGAAGGACGATCCGGCGCTGCAGCTGCGTCACGACATGATGCGCGCCAAGATCTCGGGCTTCATGGAGCGGCAGGACACGGTCTACCGCCGCTACCCGCTGTCCAACACCAGCATGCCGGCGCGCTATGCGCGTGCGATCACCACTTACCTGCACGGCGATCTACGTTCGGCGATCGCGCAGATCGATGGCCTGATCCAGGCCCAGCCCAACAATCCCTATTTCTACGAATTGCGCGGCCAGGCGCTGCTCGAAGGCGGCCGGCCGGCGGAGGCCATCGCGCCGCTGCGCCGCGCGGTGCAGCTCTCCGGCAGCTCACCGCTGATCGAGATGCTGCTCGGCCAGGCGCTGGTCGCCTCCGACAACAAGGCCTACACCGAGGACGCGATCAGCATGCTGCGCAACGCCGTGGCGCGCGAGCCGGAGGCGCCGCTCGGCTATACCCAGCTCGCGATGGCCTATGGCCGCAAGGGCGACTATGCCCAGGCTGACCTTGCCTCGGCGCAGGCCGCCTATCTGCGGGGCGACAACAAGACCGCCCGCGAACTTGCCTCGCGCGCCAAGACGCGGTTCGCGATCGGCACGCCCGGCTGGGTCAAAGCTGACGACATTGTGAGCGCCAAGCCCATGCCGGGTCAGAAAAACAACTAGAAATAAACCGTAGTTCCATACAACGATCACCGAAACCGGCCCGCGGCCCTGCCGTATTTCGGGCCACCTCGAACAAGGATTTGCCATGCCAGCGCTTCGTTTTCTCGCCCCCGCCCTGCTCGCGCTCGGCATTTGCGCCGCGCCGCTCGCCGCGTCCGCGCAGAGCTTCAACGACACCCAGCGCGGCGACATCGAGACCATCGTGCGCAACTACCTGATCGCGCATCCCGAGGTGCTCGAAGAGGCGATGAACGAGCTCAGCAAGCGGCAGGCTGCCGCCGAAGCCGAGAAGCATGAGCAGAGCGTCGCCAAGAACGCCGACACGATCTTCAACTCGCCGCGCGGCGTCATGCTCGGCAACAAGGACGGCGACGTCACCTTCGTCGAGTTCTTCGATTACAATTGCGGCTACTGCAAGCGCGCGATGTCCGACATGCTCGACCTGATGAAGTCGGATCCGAAGCTGAAGGTCGTGCTAAAGGAATTCCCGGTGCTGAGCCAGGGTTCGGTCGAGGCGGCGCAAGTCGCGGTCGCCGTGCGCATGCAGGATCCGACCGGCAAGAAGTATCTCGAGTTTCACCAGAAGCTGCTGGGCGGCCGCGGCGCCGCCGACAAGGCGCGCGCGCTGGCGGTCGCCAAGGACGTCGGCCTCGACATGACCAAGCTCGAGAAGGACATGGCGAGCCCCGAAGTGAAGGCGACCATCGAGGAGAACTTCCGCCTCGCCGAATCCATGGGCATGAACGGCACGCCGAGCTACGTGATCGGCAAGCAGGTCGTGATCGGCGCGGTCGGCGTCGACGGTCTCAAGGAGAAGATCGGCATTGCCCGCTGCGGCAAGGCGACCTGCTGATCGTCGCTTCGGCAGCGCTCATCCATCCAGCAAAATCCGGCTGCCAGGCAGCCGGATTTTTTTGTTTGCGGCACCGAACCGCTTCCGCACTGGGCGCAACCAAGGGGCATCACCAACAACGGAAGTCGCGCGCCGTGCCCCTGGCCCTGCCAACCCTTGCCCCGCCAACCCTTGGCTACGATCTCACACTCCTGAAGACCGCCCCGCTGCGCGGCACCGATCGCGATCACGGCTGGTGCTACGGCCTGCCGCCGGGCATTCGCGCCGAGCAATGGCCGCTCAGTCCCCATGACGGCTTTCCGATGCAGCACTGCTTCACGCTGCGCGTGCCGACGCAGTACCGCGCCAAGGGTGACGCCTATGTCGCGCTCGCCATGTTCGCCGATCAGCAATATGACGAACCCGACGAGGTCGACGCGGTCGCGCAATATCTCGCGGCAGAGAGCATCGTGCGTCCGTCCGATCCCAATCTGCTGCCCTACTTCGCCTATCGGCAGAACCGTCATCCGATGGAGTTTCGGATGAAGGACATCATCGACCACAATTTTGCGGCGATCTGGCTCACCGAGACCGAGTTCGCTGGCCCTCTGTGCCGGCCGCCAGAGCTTGCCGGCAATCCGTTGCTGGAAGCCAATCCGCTTCCGCGCTGGCTCGTGAAGGGCGCGGCGCGCACCGCATTCGACGTCAATGTCGGCCGCACCCGCATCGACGAGCTGGAGAAGACGTATTGGTACCGCCTGTTCGGCGGCATCCCCGAGGCCGGGCACCACGCCTACGGCATCGCCCTTGCGCCGCGCGACGACGATCCCAATGTCGGCAAGCCGCCGCGCGATCATCTGCTGCATAAGGGCGAGCTCGGCGACTACATCGCGCCCTACGACGAGCAAGGCAGAGCACGCGGCCTCGAGCGGTTGCATGGCCGCAACCATCTCGGCGGCACGATGTTTCCGAACCAGTGGACGCCGAAATACAGCGCGACCTATCTCGAGATCGAGGAACATTTCGGCGGTTTCAATTTCGGCGGCGGCAACGGCCAGCTCGATCTTGCGAGCATGGAGTTCGACTGGGCCTGCGGTTGAAGCGCGAATTGTTCATCGCGCATTCACACAAGAAACAAACCGCAAGGAACCGCAAATCAACAGGAACATCGCACATCCTCTCCCGTTGTCGGCGCGGGCAATGCTGAAGAACGAGGAGGAATATGATGTCTAAACGCTTTCTGATTTCGGTCGCTGCGGCGGCGCTGATCGCCGGTACCGGTTTCGCGAATGCACAGAGCGCCGGCGGCGCCAACAAGGAATCCGGGGCCGGCGGTGGCGCGACCGTGCAGCACAGCGCGCCGTCCGGTGGCGCATCGTCGGGCACCATGCAGCGCGATACGGGCGGCATGAAGGGTTCGGAGCACTCCACGACCGGCGAGTCGTCTTCAGGGATGAAGAGTGACCCGTCGGGCATGAAGGGGGCCGAGTCTGAAAAGTCCGGCGCCGCCACCAAGGGCGCGCAGGAGAACACGCAGAAGTCGAAGGGCATGAGCTCGGAGAACGATGCGACCAAGGGCTCCAAGGACAGCCCGAAGGACATGAAGGCCGAAGGCCGCGACAAGAGCGGCAACATGAAGGCCGAGGAGCACGACAAGAGCGGCAAGATGAACAACGCCGCCGAGAGCCGCGACAAGAGCGGCGCCACCACCAACCAGAACGCGCAGACCAAGAGCCCGACCGACACCAACCGCGCCCAGACCAACGACACCAGTCGCAGCCAGACGACCACCGGCAACGCGGCGACGTCGGCCACCGCGGCGCCGCCGGCCGAGAAGCGCACCCAGATCTCGACCGCGATCAAGTCGGAGCACGTCACTGAAGTCACCAACGTGAACTTCAACGTGTCGGTCGGCACCCGCGTCCCGGCAGACGTGCACTTCTACCCGGTGCCTGAGCGCGTCGTGACGATCTACCCGCAGTGGCGCGGCTACGAGTTCATCCTGGTCCACGGCCGCTACATCATCGTGCAGCCGGAGACCCACGAGATCGTCTACATCATCGAGGGCTGACCTCGGCGTGGACCCGAGGGATCCGATTGACGGGGCCTCGCCTCGATCTCAACCCCGCCCCCTCAGGGGCGGGGTTTTGCATGCGGCTGCACCCCGCAGTCGCCAGTGGATGGCTGGCCGGAGCACACCCCCGGCGCGCCTTCCGTCAGGTTTGGTTAATCAGCAATTTCCGTAGGTTACGGCAGCTATCTAACAGGGCGGAGGAAGCTGTTGAAGAGGTTCCGATTTCACCTAAAGACTTCCCCTGCGGCCGGTTGTTACCTATAACCCGGCCCACTTTCCCCTCCGCCGGAACCTTTGGCAGGAATCTCTGGAATGGCTGCTGCCGCGACGATCTATGTGCTGAACGGCCCGAACCTCAATCTGTTGGGGACGCGCGAGCCGAAGACCTACGGCCATGCCACCCTCGCCGACGTCGAGAAGCTGTGCGCGGACACCGCGCGGCAGTTCGGCTTGACCGCCGACTGCCGGCAGTCCAACCGCGAGGGCGAACTGATCGACTTCATCCACGAGGCCCACGCCAAGAAGGCGGTCGGCATCATCATCAACGCCGGCGGCTACTCCCATACCTCGATCGCGCTGCATGACGCGCTGGTTGCGGTCAAGATCCCCGCTGTCGAGGTTCACGTCAGCAACATCCACGCCCGCGAGAGCTTCCGGGACCATTCGTTCACTGCTAAAGCCGCCTTCGCATCCCTTTGCGGCTTCGGCATCGACGGCTACCGGCTTGCGATCATCGGCCTCGCGACCAGGATTGGTGCGAAGACCGATGCCAAGCCAAAGACTTAATCGTCAATCCTGACGTTCCCCGTCACCAGACAGAGATTTCGGATCAAACAACATGGCGCGCCAGCCAGACGACAAATCAGCCGCAAAGTCCAAGAACGACTCCAAGAGCGACGACAGCGTCCTCATCCGCGAACTCGCGCTGCTGCTTGCCGAGACCAACCTCACCGAGATCGAGATCGAACGCGCCGGCCTGCGCGTCCGGGTCGCACGCAACATCAGCATCGCCGCATCCGTGCCGGCGGCCGTGCATGCGGTTGCCGCCCCGGTGGCCGTGCCGGCGGTCGCGGTTGCTGCCGCGACCGATATGGCAAAGCACCCGGGTGTCGTGCCCTCGCCGATGGTCGGCACCGCCTATTGGTCTCCAGAGCCGGGCGCCAAGCCGTTCATTGAAGTGGGCACCAAGGTCACGGCCGGCCAGACGCTTCTGATCATCGAGGCGATGAAGACGATGAACCAGATCCCGTCGCCGCGCGCGGGCACCGTGACGCAGATCCTCGTCGAGGACGGCCAGCCGGTCGAATTCGGCGAGCCGCTCGTTATCATTGAATAGCTTCCGTCAACGTCAGGCGCTGCGATGTTCGACAAGATCCTCATAGCCAATCGCGGCGAGATCGCGCTTCGCGTGCTCCGGGCGTGCAAGGAGCTCGGCATCTCAACCGTCGCGGTGCATTCCACCGCCGACGCCGACGCCATGCATGTACGGCTCGCCGACGAGAGCGTCTGCATCGGCCCGCCACCGTCGAAGGATTCCTACCTCAACATCCCGGCGCTGCTGGCCGCCTGCGAGATCACCGGCGCCGACGCCGTGCATCCCGGCTACGGCTTCCTGTCCGAGAATGCGCGCTTCGCCGAGATCCTCGCCGACCACAATCTGGGCTTCATCGGACCGAAGGCCGAGCACATCCGCCTGATGGGCGACAAGATCGAGGCCAAGAAGACCGCCAAGCGCCTCGGCATTCCCGTGGTGCCCGGCTCGGACGGCGCAGTGACGGCAGACGACGACGCCATGGCGATCGCCAAGGACATCGGCTTCCCGGTGCTGGTGAAGGCGGCGGCCGGCGGTGGCGGCCGCGGCATGAAGGTCGCCCACACTGAAGCCGACCTCGCGCTAGCGCTCACGACCGCGGCCAATGAGGCCAAGTCGGCATTCGGCGACGCCTCGGTCTATCTGGAGAAATACCTGCAGAAGCCGCGCCACATCGAGATCCAGATTCTCGGCGATGGCCGCGGCGGCGCTATCCATCTCGGCGAGCGCGACTGCTCGCTGCAACGGCGTCACCAGAAGGTCTGGGAGGAAGGCCCCTCGCCCGTGCTCGCGGCCGCGGCGCGCGCCAGGATCGGCGAGACTTGCGCCAAGGCGATGCGGGACATGAAGTATCTCGGCGTCGGCACCATCGAATTCCTCTACGAGGACGGCGAGTTCTATTTCATCGAAATGAACACGCGCATCCAGGTCGAGCATCCCGTCACCGAAAGCATCACGGATATCGATCTGGTGCTGGAGCAGATCCGGATTGCCGCCGGCGGCGAGCTTCCGGCCAAGCAGAGCGATATCGCGATCATCGGCCACGCCATCGAGTGCCGCATCAATGCGGAGAACCCGCAGACCTTCCGCCCCTCGCCCGGACGGATCACGCAATTCCATGCGCCGGGCGGCCTCGGCGTGCGGATCGATTCCGCCGTCTATCAGGGC
>DASVOL010000805.1:0-2901 GCA_036383375.1 Bradyrhizobium sp.
CCGCTCGGCGCGGTGCAGATGGGCCTGATCTACGTCAACCCGGAAGGCCCGAACGGCAATCCGGACCCGGTCGCCGCCGCCAAGGACATCCGCGAGACGTTCTTCCGCATGGCGATGAACGACGAGGAGACGGTTGCGCTGATCGCCGGTGGCCACACCTTCGGCAAGACCCACGGCGCGGGCGATCCGTCATTGATCGGTCCGGAGCCGGAAGGCGGCGCGATCGAGGAACAGGGGCTCGGCTGGAAGAGCAAGTTCGGCACCGGCGTCGGCGCTGACGCGATCACCGGCGGTCCCGAGGTCACCTGGACCCAGACCCCGACCAAGTGGAGCAACCACTTCTTCGACAACCTGTTCAAGTACGAATGGGAGCTGACCAAGAGCCCGGCGGGTGCGAAGCAGTGGAAGGCGAAAGGCGCGGCGGCAGACATTCCGGACGCGTTCGATCCGTCGAAGAAGCATGTCCCGACCATGCTGACCACCGACCTCTCGCTGCGCTTCGATCCGGCGTATGAAAAGATCTCGCGCCGGTTCTATGAGCATCCGGAGCAGTTCGCGGACGCCTTCGCCCGCGCCTGGTTCAAGCTAACGCACCGCGACATGGGCCCGATCCAGCGCTACCTCGGCCCGCTGGTGCCGAAGGAGACGCTGATCTGGCAGGACCCAGTGCCGGCGCTCGATCACGCCGTGATCGACGACAAGGATATCGAGGCGCTCAAGGCGAAGATCCTCGCCTCGGGTCTCTCGGTGTCCGAACTGGTGTCGACCGCGTGGGCTTCCGCTTCCACGTTCCGCGGCTCCGACAAGCGCGGCGGCGCCAACGGCGCGCGCATCCGCCTTGCTCCGCAGAAGGACTGGGATGTCAACGAGCCGGCCCAGCTCAAGGGCGTGCTGGCCAAGCTCGAAGCCATCCAGAAGGAGTTCGGCAAGAAGGTCTCGCTCGCCGATCTCATCGTGCTCGGCGGCGCGGCTGCGATCGAGAAGGCGGCGAAGGACGGCGGCACCAATGTGAAGGTCCCCTTCACGCCGGGCCGCACCGATGCGACGCAGGACCAGACCGACGTCGAATCGTTCGCTCCGCTCGAGCCGCGGGCTGACGGCTTCCGCAACTACATCAGCGGCAAGCATCAGTTCCTGCAGCCCGAGGAGGCGTTGGTCGATCGTGCGCAGCTCCTGCGGCTGACCGGACCGGAATTGACGGTCCTCGTCGGCGGCCTGCGTGTGCTCGGCGCCAACGCCAAGAAGTCGAAGCACGGCGTCTTCACCGGCAAGCCGGGGACGCTGACCAATGACTTCTTCCTCAACCTGCTGGACATGGGCACGGTGTGGAGCGATGCCGGCCAGGGCGTCTATGAGGGCCGCGATCGCAAGACCAAGGCGGTGAAGTGGACCGGGACCCGCGCCGACCTGATCTTCGGCTCGCACTCGCAGCTGCGCGCGTTCGCCGAGGTGTACGGCTCGTCGGATGCCAAGGAGCAGTTCGTGAACGACTTCGTCGCGGCCTGGGCCAAGGTGATGAACGCCGATCGCTTCGATCTCGTGAAGTAAGCGGCTCGTAAGTCATGGCAATCAGGGCAGGGCGGTGCTTCGGCGCCGCCCTGTTTCATTTCAGGGATGCCATCGGAAGAGATGAGGCTTTGCGCCTTGCTCAGTCGTGCAGCTTCATATCCCGGATCATCTCCTCGAACTCCGCCTGCGTCGGAATCGCTGGTGGCGACTGCGGCGCGCTGCTCGTCACGATCGGAGCATCGCACTGCGAGGCCCCGCGTGAAGGCTCGAAGATTGCGGTCAGGCTCGCCCAGCACACCAGGAGAGCCACGATCCAGTCCAGTACATTGGATGCCGTCATTGCAGCACCAGCATCAGCATTTCCATGCGCTGATGGTGCAGCCGGCGCGACGCTTGCGCAATTCGGAAGCTACGAAACGTGACTTCGGCGTCGCCGAGGGAAGTGTGCCGAAGGCTGGATGCTATCCGGTCCGCGCCCGGCGCCCTTCGATCGGATAGGCGGGATCGTTGAAGCCCGGCGTCGAAGGATGGCCGGCGACGACGAGGCGGTCGATCAGGGCTTCGTCCTCGGCGGTAAAGCGATAATCGAGCGCACGGATGTAGTCGTCCCACTGCGCTTCGGTGCGTGGGCCGGCGATCACCGCGCTGACGAACGACGAGTTCAGCACCCAGGACACCGCGAATTGCCCAGCGGTGATGCCGCGGCTCTCGGCGTGGCGCTTGATCTCCTGCGCGAGCTGCAGCGATTCCGGCCGCCACTCGGTCTGCATCATGCGCTTGTCGTTGCGGCCGGCGCGGGTGTCGGCGGGCGGCGCCGCATCGGGCGCGTATTTGCCGGTCAGCACGCCGCGCGCCAGCGGGCTGTACGGCACGATGCCGAGGCCGTAATAGGCGCAGGCCGGGAAATGCTCGACCTCCGGCATCCGATTCATCGCATTGTAATAGGGCTGGCTCGCGACCGGACGGTCGATGCCGAGCCGGTCGCAGATGTTGCAGATCTCGGCGACGCGCCAGGCGCGGTAGTTGGAGACGCCGAAATAGCGCACTTTGCCGGCGCGGATCAGGTCGCCCATCGCGCGCACCGTCTCGTCGAGCGGCGTCGTGTGGTCTTCCTTGTGCAGATAGTAGACGTCGATGTAGTCGGTGCCGAGCCGCCTCAAACTCTCGTCGGCGGCCTGCAATACCCAGCGCCGCGATAGCCCGCCATGGTTCGGATCGTCGCCGATCGGGTTGGCGAGCTTGGTCGCGAGGACCCAGTTCGACCGGCGGTTCGAGATCGCGCGTCCGACGACCTCCTCGGACTTGCCGCCATTATAGGCGTCGGCGCTGTCGATGAAATTGATGCCGGCCTCGCGTGCCTTGGCCATGATCCGCGACGAGGTCGCCTCATCG
>DASVOL010000806.1:0-2300 GCA_036383375.1 Bradyrhizobium sp.
CGGCGGCCGCGAGGCACTGCTGCAGTTGGCGAAGACGGCGAGCGGCGCGGCGAGGCTGATCGGCCAGATGAAATAGCCCGCCCGCCGGGTCAGGCTCCGCCCGACGTCACGGCTTTGGCAATCGCGCCGAGCAGCGCCGACATGTTGGCCGTGACCTGTTGGGTCGCTTGCGCGATGCCGTGCCGCTCAGTGAGCCAGTCCGGATCATTGTAAGAGAACCAGCAGTCGCCGGCTTCGTCCTGCCAGACCAGCGCCTTGAGCGGCAGATCGATCCCGATGGTCTGCGCAGCCTGCATCAAGGGCGTGCCGCCCTTGGCGTTGCCAAACACGAACAGCTCGGTCGGACGGAGCGCAAGGCCGGCGCCGGCGGCACCCGCGGCATGATCGATTTGCGCAAACAACGTCAGACCGCGCGCCTGCAATTCGGCCTTGAGCCGGTCGGCCGTTTGCTGCGGCCCGGCATGGCTGCGAAGGCTGATCAGTCCGTCAATCGCCATCAAGCTTCCTCCAGCGCGGTTGCCGCAAGCTACTCAATCGCATGGGACGGCGCCACGTGAGGGCGGTTCACGCCCCAGTGAGACGAAGCTTCGCATGCTTTTTGTCGCCGGGCCGCTTATATTCCGTGCATGCCAACCCTGATCGCCGGCGTCGTCGCCGTTGTCGTCCTTTATTCCGCGCTGCAGATGTTTCGTGCGGCCAATCCTGCCGTGCTTGCGCGTGCGATCAAGATCGTGGGCGGGGTGCTCGCGCTCGCCGTTGCGGCCTTCACCGGGGTACGGGGCGAACTGGCGGTGGCAATCCCGCTCGGCATCTTCGGCGCCGGATTGCTCGGCTGGTCGCCGTTCGGGAGCACCGGCTTTCCCAATTTCGGCGGCATGTTCGGCGGTTCGCGCAATCAGGGACAAAGCTCGCGGGTGCGCTCGCAATATCTCGACATGAGCCTCGATCACGACAGCGGCGTGCTCAAGGGGCAGATCGTGGCGGGACCGCAGTCCGGCCGCATGCTCGACGAGTTCGACCTGTCGCAGCTGCTGGCGATGGTGCCGAGCTTCGACGCCGAAAGCGTCGCGCTACTTGAAAGCTATCTGGACCGCCGCTTTCCCGCCTGGCGTCAGGACGCTCAGGGCGACCGGACAGGGGGGCAGGGCCGCGCGGCGACGAGTGGCAAAATGACGAACGAGGAGGCCTATCAGATCCTTGGCCTGCAGCCGGGAGCGTCGCGTGACGACATTGGCCGGGCTCACCGCACCCTGATGAAGAAACTCCATCCCGACCAGGGGGGCTCGACGTATCTCGCTGCCCGTGTGAACGAGGCCAAGGATACTCTGCTTCGCACGCATCTCTAACTCCGGCTACGCTACTGACGCCACAGCCGAGAGCTGCCTTCCGTTTCTGATTGATGCCCCGCGTGGCCCGCCGCTGTCCGGCGTGACCGATCGTTCTTTCGGGAAAACTTAACCGTAAAATCTTGACGAGAAGTTTCATGGTCGCGCCGCGCGCGGGCAGGCCGGCCGCTCGCGCGGCGGCGTGCAAAGCAAAAGGGCCGGCGCTTGCGGCGCCGGCCCTTTCAAATCAAGCGTTCGCGTCGATCAGTTGCGAACGGTGATGCAGGAGATCTCGGCGCGCTTCAGCGTCTTGCACGCGGCTTCCGCCTGATCGCGCTCGAGGCCGGCAAAGCGGGCGCGGTAGAGCTTGCGGTTGTCCTTGGCCACCACCTCGGTGAACGGGTCCGCCTTGCTGAGCAGGCCGCGCGCCGAGCTGCGGGCGAGGTCGATCCGCTTGTTGGCCTCGCCTTCGGACTCGAGCGCGCCAACCTGGATGATCCAGCCGGAATGCGCGGCGCCTGGCTTGACGACGCTGGTCTGCGGGGCGGCCTGCAGGCTGCGGGTCGTCGGTTCGATCGAGGCCACGGCCTGCGGTGCCGGGGCGGCGGCCGGTGCATGGACGGCCGAGGCCGGCAGCACGCCGAGGATGCCGTTGCCGGTGCCGAAGTTCGCCGGCTGCGGCGGCATCTCGGGTCGCGAGGTCTCGACCGCCCGTGCCATCATCGCATTGGAGGTCTCGGGAACTTCGCCGCGCGACGGGATGGTGCTGGTGATCGGGGGCGCGGACTGTGCCGGGCCGGCGGCGGCAAGCCTGACCTGGCCGACCTTGACCTGGACGGTCTTCACCTTGACCGGCTTCATCGGTTCGGCCGAGCCGGGGATCGCGGCGATCGGCTGGGTCTGGATCACGCCGGAGGTCAGCGGGGCCGGCTCGGGCTTGGCCTGCGGCTCGGGTTTCGCCGGGGGCGGCGGCAG
>DASVOL010000807.1:0-1624 GCA_036383375.1 Bradyrhizobium sp.
ATCATGGATTTCGTCAATCTGGCGCACGGCTCGCTCTACATGATGGGCGCCTATTTCGCGGCGACCTTCGTGGCCTGGACCGGCAGCTTCGTGCTCGGTGCGCTGTTGGCGCTGGGGGCGACGCTCTTGCTCGGCATCGTGCTGGAATATGTCGCGCTCCGGCACCTTTATGGCCGCGATCATCTCGACCAGGTGCTGGCAACGTTCGGCCTGATCCTGTTCTTCAACGACGCGGTCCGGCTGATCTGGGGCCCGGCCGGCCTCGCGCTGCAGCTACCGACCTGGCTCACCGTGCCGGTGCAGATCATTCCCGGCGTGTACTATCCGGCCTACCGGCTGATGATCATCGTGGTCGCGCTGGCGGTTGCCGCGATGCTCTATCTCGTCGTGATGCGCACCCGCGTCGGGATGCTGATCCGCGCCGGCGCCTCCAACCGCGAAATGATCGGGGCGCTCGGCATCAACATCAAGCTGTTGTTCACGCTGGTATTCGGCTTAGGCGCCGCGCTCGCCGGCCTCGCCGGGCTGATGCAGGCGCCGATCCTCACCGTGCAGATCGGCATGGGCGAGAACATCCTGATCCTGGCTTTCGTCATCATCGTGATCGGCGGCATCGGCTCGATCCGCGGCGCCTTCATGGCGGCGATCTTCGTCGGCATCATCGACACGATGGGCCGCGCCTTCCTGCCCGATCTGCTGCGCAAGGTGCTGAGCGGGGCGGCGGCCTCGACCGCGGCTCCGGCGCTGTCCTCGATGCTGATCTATCTGTTGATGGCGATCATCCTTGTGCTGCGGCCCGAAGGGCTGTTCCCGGCGGCCAAACGATGATGCCCAAGCTCAATGTCTCGAATGCGGTTGCGGCGCTGCTGTGCGCCGCGCTGGTCCTGCTGCCGGTCTATTCGGCCGTGACAGGCAATATCTTCATCCTGACGCTGTTCACCCGCATCGCGATCTATGCGCTGGCGGCCGCGAGCCTCAATCTGATCATGGGCTATGGCGGCATGATGAGCTTCGGTCACGCCGCCTATCTCGGCATCGGCGGCTACGCCGTCGGCATCCTCGCCGCCGAGGGCATCGGTTCCGGCTTCATCCAGTGGCCGGTGGCGCTCGTGGTCTCGGCGCTGTTCGCGCTGCTGATCGGGGCGCTCTCACTGCGCACCCGCGGCGTCTATTTCATCATGATCACGCTGGCCTTCGCGCAAATGGCCTATTACGTCGCCTCCGCTTTGTCGCGCTACGGCGGCGACGACGGGCTCACCGTCTACAAGCGCAGCGATTTCGTCGGCCTGATCAACCTGTCCGACCGCACGGAGTTCTATTACCTCTGCCTAGGCTGCCTGTTCGGCGGCCTCTATCTGATCTGGCGCATCGTCAATTCGCGCTTCGGCCTGGTGGTGCAGGGCGTCCGTTCCAACGAGCAGCGCATGCAGGCGATCGGCTTCCACGCCAACCGCTACCGCCTGGTCTGCTTCGTCATCGCGGGCACGATCTGCGGCCTCGCCGGCGCGCTGCTCGCCAACAACACCGACTTCGTCAGCCCCGCCGTGATGTACTGGACCCGCTCCGGCGACCTGATGGTGATGGTGATCCTCGGCGGCATGGGCTCGCTGTTCGGCCCTGTCGT
>DASVOL010000808.1:0-2263 GCA_036383375.1 Bradyrhizobium sp.
CCAGTCGGTCGGCCTCGCCTGGGCGTGGCAGTCCCTTCTCGTGGGCGGTCCGCTGAACACGCCGGCGGAGGACTCCAACACCACCTACAACCGGGTCATCATCCTGCTGTCCGACGGTCTGAACACCGAGGACCGCTGGCCCGATTACGGCGACGGCAGTTCGCAGGCCTCAGGCAATCCGATCGATGCGAGGCAGGCCCTGCAGTGCCAGAATCTGCAGAACGCGAAGGATGCCAACGGTGCGCCGTTGTACACGATCTACACCATCCAGGTGAACACCAGCTCGCCTGCCGATCCGACCTCGACCGTCCTGAAGAACTGCGCCAGCAGCCCCGACAAATTCTACATGCTGACCAGCTCGACCCAGATCGTGACGACGTTCAACACGATCGGAACGGCGCTCAGCAAGCTGCGGCTGGCGAAATAGCCGCCCGCTTCACGCGCAACGAAAAAAGCCCGGCCAAACGGCCGGGCTTTTCTTTTGTCTTTTAGTCGGCGGCGCTTACTGAGCGGGCGCGAACTTGGAGACCAGGCCCTCGTAGGGCTTGAAGGTCTGCTTGGCGCAATCGCTGTACAGGCCGGCGATCTTCTGCGATTCCGCAACGAAGGTCTCGTAGGACGAGCGCAGGTACTCGGTCTGCGCCTCGAGCGCCTTGTCCAGCGACTTCACGCCCGACAGCTTCTCGACGAACGACTTGGTGTCCTCAAACGACTTCTTGGCGTAGTCGCCATAGGCGGTGGCGATCGCCTGGACGCCGCTCTGCAGGTTGTTCGCAGACGCAGTGACGGACTCGAAATGCTCTTTGCCGTAGTTCTGAATGTCTTCGATCTTGACCATGGATTGGAATTCCTTTTCCCAGACTTGAAGGCGCAAATTCCCATTGCCGGGAAGCTCCCGGCCCCCTGACAACGATTGAAATATCGCATCGCACAATAAAGTCAACAAATATTGTGCGACGCACAACGCCATTTGCCCGAATCCTGGGCATTTGCAATAAACCCCGGGGGACTACGCAACGGTTGCTTAATCTTTTGGAAACTCGGGCCGCCTAACCTGATTCCCGGACTTTGTTCGCCTTCCGACAGACAGCCTCGAAAGCTGTTTGTGAACAACACCTTAGCTAGAAGAGCGACCTGAGCCGCCACGAGGGCCGATGGTTCTGCCCGAAGTGGTCTGTTGCGCAGGCAAGGATCGACGGCCGCCGGGCACAATTTCGCCTCACGAGCCAGTGATCTAGATAGAAATTGGGACGGGGAAGTAGATGCTTCGAACAACCTTGGCCTCCTCGCGGGCGCTGCGAGTTGGCGTTCTTGGGCTCGTTACCGTCACGACGGCGATCCTGATCACCAGTGATAGCGCGGAGGCGCGCCGTCACCGGCGTCACACCGCCCGTCACCATCACAGCGAGGCCGCGCGCGAAAGCTACAGCCCGCAATTCGCGACGATCGTCGTCGACGGCAACACCGGTTCGGTGCTGACGTCGAACAGTCCCGACGGCCTGCGGCACCCCGCCTCGCTCACCAAGATCATGACGCTCTATCTGCTGTTCGAGCGCCTCGATTCCGGAAAGATGAAGCTCGACACCGAGATGCCGGTTTCCGAGCACGCCTCCGAGCAGGACCCGACCAAGCTCGGCCTGCGGCCCGGCCAGACCATCAGGGTCGAAGACGCCATCAAGGGCCTCGTCACCCGCTCCGCGAACGACGCCGCGGTCGTGATCGCCGAGGCGATCGGCGGCAGCGAAGACGACTTCGCGCGGATGATGACCCGCAAGGCCCGCGCGCTCGGCATGAGCCGGACCACCTATCGCAACGCCTCGGGCCTGCCCAACGACGAGCAGATCACCACCGCGCGCGATCAGTCGACGCTCGGTCGCGCCATCCAGGATCGCTTCCCGCGCTACTATCGCTACTTCTCGACCACGGCGTTCAATTTCCGCGGCCACACGATCACCGGCCACAATCGGCTGCTCGGTAGCGTCGAAGGCGTCGACGGCATCAAGACCGGTTACACCCGCGCCTCCGGCTTCAACCTCGTGACCTCGATCCACCGCGGCAACCGCTTCCTGGTCGGCGTGGTGCTCGGCGGCCGCAGCGGCGGCTCCCGCGACGCCATCATGCGCAACCTGCTGGCCGAGAACATCGGCAAGGGCGCGACCACCCGCACCGCCGCCGCGATCACCGAGCGCAACCCGGCCGACGCCAATGTCGAGGTTGCCGATGCCGACAACGCCCGCAGCGCGGACACCGCGCCGGTCGCAGC
>DASVOL010000809.1:0-3817 GCA_036383375.1 Bradyrhizobium sp.
CGCTAGAATGATTGCTGCTGATTACCTGAAGCGCATCGCGGCCTGGTCGCGCGAGCTGAGCGAGCAAGAGATCGAAATCGCGCGCGCCGGCATTTCCGAGAAGTCCTATCGCGCCAACGAATTCATCTTCATGCGCGGCGACAATTTCCAGTATTGGACCGGCATCGTCACCGGGCTGGCGCGGATGGGCATCGTGTCGCGCGGCGGCAAGGCCGCGAGCTTCGCGGGCCTCACCGCCGGCGCCTGGTTCGGCGAGGGGACCGTGCTCAAGAACGAGCTGCGGCGCTACGACGTCGTCGCGCTGCGCGACACGCGCCTCGCGATGATGGACCGCCGGACCTTCGTCTGGCTGTTCGAGAACAGCGTCGGCTTCAACCGCTTCCTGGTTGGGCAGCTCAACGAGCGGCTCGGCCAGTTCATCGCGCTGCTCGAATATGGCCGCACGCTGGACGCCACCGCGCGGCTGGCGCGCTCGATCGCCTCGCTGTTCAATCCGATTCTCTACCCCGAGCTCACCTTGCACCTGGAGATCACCCAGGAGAAAATCGGGGCGCTGTCGGGTATCTCCCGGCAGAACGCCAACCAGTGCCTGAAACGGCTCGAGCGCGAGGGCCTGCTGCGGCTCGAATATGGCGGGGTGACGATCATCGAGCTCGACCGGCTGCGCCACTACGGGGAGTGACCGGCTCCGGGACGAACGATGCCACTTTTCGAGGCTCTAAAGCGCTGATTTCAAACGATTAAGCCATTAGACTTGAAGCAGGCCGGATGCTACAGACCGGCCTCGTCGGGACCGCGCGGTCTTCGCGCTCTCTGGAGATGATATGGCGGTTAAGGATTCGGCGACTCAGGACTTGAAGCGGCGCGTTGCGTTGATCACCGGCGTCACCGGGCAGGACGGTGCGTACCTCGCCGAATATCTGCTCGGCCTCGGCTACACCGTGCACGGGATCAAGCGCCGCTCGTCCTCGTTCAACACCGCGCGCGTCGACCATCTCTACCAGGATCCGCACGCCGGCAACGTGCCGTTCCTGATGCACTACGGCGACATGACCGATTCGACCAATCTGATCCGGCTGGTGCAGCAGATCCGGCCGACCGAGATCTACAATCTGGCCGCCCAGAGCCACGTCCAGGTCAGCTTCGAGAGCCCGGAATACACCGCCAACGCGGACGCGATCGGCGTGCTGCGCCTGCTGGAGGCGATCCGCATCCTCGGCATGGAAAAGGAGACCCGGTTCTACCAGGCCTCGACCTCGGAGCTGTACGGGCTCGTGCAGGAGGTGCCGCAGAAGGAGACCACGCCGTTCTATCCGCGTTCGCCCTATGGCGTCGCCAAGCTCTACGGCTACTGGATCACGGTGAACTACCGCGAGGCCTACGGCATGTTCGCCAGCAACGGCATCCTGTTCAACCATGAGAGCCCGATCCGCGGCGAGACCTTCGTGACGCGCAAGATCACCCGCGCCGTCGCCCGCATCGAGGTCGGCCTGGAGAACAAGCTCTATCTCGGCAATCTCGATGCAAAGCGCGATTGGGGCCACGCCCGTGACTATGTCGAGGGCATGCACAAGATCCTGCAGGCGAACGAGCCCGGCGACTTCGTGCTCGCGACCGGCGAGACGCGGTCGGTGCGCGAATTCGTCGAGCTGGCGTTTGCCGAGGTCGGCCGCAGCATCGAATGGCGCGGCAAGGGCGTCGAGGAGGTCGGCGTCGACAAGGCGACCGGCAACACCCTGGTGCAGATCGACCCGGCCTATTTCCGTCCGACCGAGGTCGATCTTCTGATCGGCGACGCCAGCAAGGCGCGCGCCAAGCTCGGCTGGGCACCGAAGACGCCGTTCGCGCAACTGGTGAAGGAAATGGTCGCCAGCGATCTCGACGAGGCCAGGCAGGATACGGCCAATGGCAAGCACGGCATTTGAACTGAAGGGCAAGACGGCCTTCGTTGCCGGCCATCGCGGTATGGTCGGCTCGGCGCTGATGCGCCGGCTGGCGCGCGAAGGGGCCGAGCTGCTGACGGTGTCGCGCGGCGAGGTCGATTTGCGCGACCAGGCCGCGGTCAACGCCTGGTTTGCCGCGAAGCGGCCGCAGGCGGTGTTCCTTGCCGCCGCCAAGGTCGGCGGCATCGTCGCCAACAACACGCTGCGCGCGGAGTTCCTCCACGACAATCTGGCGATCTCGACCAACGTGATCCAGGCGGCCCACGCCAATGGGTGCGAGAAGCTGATGTTCTTCGGCTCGTCCTGCATCTATCCGCGCCTTGCGCCGCAGCCGCTGCGCGAGGATTCGATGCTGACCGGTCCGCTGGAGCCGACCAACGAGCCCTATGCCATCGCCAAGATCGCCGGCATCAAGATGGCCGAGGCCTATCGCAGCCAGTATGGCGCTGATTTCATCAGCGTGATGCCGACCAATCTCTACGGTCCCGGCGACAATTATCATCCCGAATACAGTCACGTCGTCGCCGCGCTGATCCGCCGCTTCCACGAGGCCAAAGTCTCCGGTGCAGCCAGCGTCGTGGTGTGGGGCACCGGCATGCCGCGCCGCGAATTCCTTTATGTCGACGATCTCGCCGATGCCTGCATCCACCTGATGAAGACCTATTCCTCTCCGGAGCTGGTCAATATCGGCACCGGCGAGGACATCACCATCGCCGAATTCGCCCGCGTGGTCGCTACCGCGGTTGGCTATCGCGGTGAGATCAGTTTCGACACGTCGCGCCCCGACGGTACGCCGCGCAAGCTGCTCGACGTCAGTCGGCTCGCCAAGCTCGGCTGGCGCGCCACAACCTCGCTCGAGGATGGCATCAAGCTCGCCTACCAGGCCTATCTGAGCGAGACCAAGCAGCCGGCCGAGTAGCGCCGCGCGTCACTTCGCCGCTGCGCGCGGCGGTGCCTTCGCCAGCGCCGTCGCCATCGCCGAGATCAGCGGCTTCATGAAGAACGCGTCGTTCGCCGGATAGATGTCGGTGGAGAGGCCGTAGGTCTTCAATTCGTCCGACACCACGGGCCCGACGGAGGCGATCGGCGTCTTCTGCAAGCCCTCGCGCAATTGCGCCTCGCATCGATGCGCCCGCGCCACCTCGAGCAGGCGGCGAACCTGGCCCGAACTGGTGAGCGCGATGGCGTCGATGCGGCCCTGCGCCATTTCCTCGATCGCGGTGACGATGTTGGCGTCGGCGGCCTGCGCATCATAGACATAGGGCAGCACGGTATCGACTTCGGCGCCCTGTGCCCTGATCGCGCCGATCAGCGTGGCGTGATCCTTGTCCGGATAGAGCTGCAGGCCAAGCCGGTGGCCGGCGAGGTCGAGCTGCGACAGCATCTCGGCGACGCCTTCCGAGGTCGGCTTCTCGGTCGTCATTTGCGGCTCCAGGCCGATCTCGCGCAGCGCGCGGCCGGGCTTGGGGCCGCGGGCGAATTTGCGCGCCTTGCCGAGGCTCGTGACGAACTCCGCCTCGACCCCGATCCGGCGCACCACCTTCATCAGCCGGCGCAGGCCTTCGCCCGTCATCAGCACGAGGTCGTCGAGCGGCCGTTCGATGGCACGGCGAATCCAGGCCTCGATCGGCGCGGGATCCGGAGCGTCGTGGATGGTGAACATCGGGCATTGCAGCACATCGGCGCCCTGCTCGGCGAGCAGGCGAGAAAACTGCGCCTCCTCGCGCGTCTCCAGGATCAGGATGCGGTAGCCGTTCAGCCGGTCAGCCATGATGGTCCCTAACAAACATTGTCGTCATTTGGCCGATTTGACCCCCGTGCCGGGATTGGCGCAAGGCCGCCTGCGGTGTAGACGAGGGCCGAAAATGATCGTT